>JAPXNP010000309.1:0-3419 GCA_033811955.1 Acidobacteriota bacterium | reverse complement strand
TGCCAAAGGGGTGGTTGCGTCGGCTAGTGCAGACGATTGAATCTCTGGAATCGCGACAAAAGTCATGGGGCGTGATAGGAGTAGTCGGTGTCACCCTATCGGGGAAACTGGCTGGCAGAAGTTACTCCGTTGGTTTGGCTCGCGAAGTGGGTACAAAGATAACCCGCCCTTGCCCGGTCGTCTCTCTTGATGAACTGGTCTTAGTCGTAAACCGTGATAGCCCGGCACGATTGGACCCAAACCTCCCAGGGTTTCATCTCTACGGTAGTGATCTGGCTCAGAAAAATGTCTCTCTCGGTTGGGCGGCCCTCGCTATCGATAATCCTTTGATTCACAACAGCATTCGAGTCGTTTCACTGGGTGTGGACTATGCCAGAGCATACCGCTACATGGTGGAGAAATGGCGCGATCGACTGCCAATCCCCACAACCGTATTACCTATCGCAGCTTCGCCGTGGCCCCTGTTTCGCTGGCGGCTTACCACCGTCTTGGCGCGACTCCATGGTCGGGCCCAGGTAAACGCCAGGCATCCGTCGCCGGGGCAACTGGCTGCCGAGCTGGGATACTCGGAGACCTAAGGCGCCCTGCTGCGAGTAGTATTGGGCGGGCACTTAGATGCAGGATAGTGCTCCTTCCCTTAAGTAAGCCATTCCCGGGTGCCATCGTGAGCCCGTTAAGTCATCCGCCCAAGGTGGTGCAGGGTAAAAACCGCTGATGAGTTTCGTCCTCTTGACGTGCGAGCAGGTGTCCTTTGTGGAGCAGGCTGTGCGCAGCGCGCTGGAGCAGCGGTACGACCCGATGGAACTCATCATTTCGGACGATTGCTCGATGGACGGGACGTGGCAAGTCGCCCGTCGCCTGGCTCGCGAATATTCGGGCCCGCACCGGATCCGACTCCTGAGGCAGGGATCGCGTAAAGGTATTGTAGGCAAGTTCAACACAGCGGTGGCAGTCGCAGCGGGGGATCTCATCGTGCTTGCGGGGGGCGATGACGTTTCTCTCCCCCAGCGGGCGCAGGCGATCTGGCACACGTGGCACTCCAATGGCGGCTCAGTTCACACCTTTTGTTCCCGCTATCATACGGTGGATGAGAACGGTGCGCCCGTAACCTACTCCGCCCAAGAACTGGTTGCTTCTCCCTGCGACGGCGGCGCCTGGTATTTCGCCCCACCACGCCCATGACGTTTTCTTGGGACCCACCACCCGGGCCTTTGCGGGGCCACGCCGGCGTTTCACCGTGACCAGTTCCATCACTTGGGGCCGTTGCCCGGTATTGCCTGTGTGGAAGATTTGGCGATGGCCTTCCGCGCCATGCTGCGAGGCGGCTTGGCCATTGTCAACGATCCCCTTGTTCTTTATCGCCGCCACTCCTCGAATAGCTTCGCGATAACCCCGGTACGGGAGGCTTTGTCGAAGCTTCGGACGGACGAAGAGCTAGGCGTCTGCTACAGGCGGAATCAAAGAATCCTACTGCGGATCGCCGCGACGTACGGCGACATGCAGAACGATTTACGCCGTGCCAAAGAGCGGAGCTGGATTGAGCCCGCTTCGCATGCATTTCTTTCGATAGAGGCAAGGCGACAAGAGACCATCTCCGCTTACGGGCCCGCATACATAATGTTCCGTGGCCGCGTCGCATCATGTCCTGGTTTGGCTTGGTCGGGTTGAGAGCCCCTCGATGAGTGCTTCGCGATCTCTCGCTTTCCCTGGTACCTGACGGTTGGCGGTGTGCAGGAAAAGACTCGGCATCCTTTCGGCAACGCGACATCAGCTAAGGGCTGGCTGACTTGTTCTTAATCCGCCGCTTACCAAGCGGTCGCATAACCAAGATCTTCGTCGCCGAACTGACTGGCCAATGTGTCCAGAACGCACCCGCATAAAGCATTTCAGGGTGAGTCCACCCAACGACCAAAGCCCGCTCGTCGCCCTTCTAGGTGTCGCGACGAGTTCGGAAAATCGGGGAGTTCACGCGTTGGGAGCTTCGCTGGGGCACCTTTTCCATGAGACGCTCCCCGGTGCCGAACTCGTGTTGCTTGCGAGCCATGATCGTCACGAAAAAGTCTCCTTCCCCGGAGCACGGGAGAGTCTCGAGATTTCGGTAGTGCCGGCTCGACTTTCTCCCAAGTCCGCTAGGCGGGACCATCTGCTGCTCATTCTGCTCGGTACCCTACTCCACCGAGGGGTTCCTTCATCCCGGCTCGGTCGGCGGATCGAGAGAGCTTTCCCCTGGGTCGGAGCCGTCGGGAAGGCGAAGATCGTCGGAGACATTCGAGGCGGCGACAGCTTTACCGACCTGTACGGTGTGCGCAGATTTTTGCTGGGATTTCTCATGGCCTGGTCGGTGATCCTGGTGCGGGGAGAGATCGTGCAGTTTCCCCAAACCTACGGCCCCTACCGTCGCCGCCTGAGCCGAGTCCTGGCGCGATACATCCTGCGCCGCTCTTCCGTGATTCTCGCGCGGGATCCCGGCAGTCGAAACATCGCTCAAGCACTCGTGGGCGGGCGGCGCGAGGTCTTGCTGTGTCCCGACGTGGCGTTCGCCCTGCCCGCGGGCATCCCCGAAACCGTCGAACTGGACGGCGTCGCCGTTTCGTTCAAGTCGTTCTCGACAGCTGGTGAAGACAACTGTGCCTCGGTGCCTCCGCTCGGCCTGAACGTCAACGGTTTGATGTACAACGGGGGATACACCCGCCGGAACATGTTCGGCCTCAAGTTGGACTATCCGTCCTTCCTTCCGAGCCTGGTCGAGGCCCTGCTCCGTGAACACCCGGGCGAAATTTGGCTGATTCCTCACACGTACGGGCCTCCGCAAAGCGTCGAAAGCGACCCCGAGGCGTGCCGGCGGGTGCAAGAAGCCCTGTCCGAAGATCTTCGCCCGCGCGTCCGCCGTATTACCGGGGAGTACGACTGCTGCCGATTGAAGGGAATCATCGGCGCCTGCGGATTCTTCATCGGCTCACGCATGCATTCCTGCATCGCCGCCCTTTCGCAGGGTATTCCCACCGTCGGGATCGCTTACAGTGACAAGTTCCGAGGGGTGTTCGAGACCGTCGGCATGGAGGATTGCGTCGTCGACGCGCGAGCCACGTCGCCGGGCGAGGCCTTCGAAAAGATTATCACCGCATTTCGCGCGCGGAACGCTCGCCGCAAGCCCCTACAGGAACGAGCCGCCGCGGCGCGCAAGCAACTTGCCGAGGTATTCCGCAGCCTCGCAGCGGAGGCACTGCACCAGGACTCCCGGGTGTGAGCCCCCCTCCGGAGCACGCATGCGGTACGGTGCACGCATGCCGGGATGGCGCGCTTGGATCCAAAGCGGAAGCTGCGCTTCCGCGGAACCTCGAGCTCGCCTCCCCGCTTCTCCGCCGACCCCGCTACGACGCTGTCGACCGCGCCGGCGGCGCGCGGCGACGACGGCCTGT
>JAPXNP010000308.1:0-3432 GCA_033811955.1 Acidobacteriota bacterium | reverse complement strand
TGCACCGGCAGATTGTACGCCGGGTACAACGCCTGGCGCCTTTCCTTCTGCTGGACGCAGATCCCTACCCGGCTCTGGTGGACGGCCGGGTTGTTTGGATCCTGGACGCTTACACGACCTCCCGTCGCTATCCCTACTCGGCCCCGTTTCCTTCCCCCGAAGAGGCCCGCCTGAACTACATCAGGAATTCCGTCAAGATAACCATCGACGCCTATACCGGCGACGTCCGATTCTATGTGATGGATGTCGAGGATCCGGTTGTCAGCACGTTGACGGCGGTCTTTCCCGAGTTGTTTCGTTCGGCGGAGGCCATGCCGCCGGCGGTTCGCGATCACCTCCGATACCCGCAAGATCTTTTTGAAATCCAGCGTCGCATGATCACGCGCTACCACATGACGGATCCCACTGTTTTCTACAACCAAGAGGACGCCTGGAGCCTGCCGGAAGAGATTTACGCTGACAGCCAGGAGGTCATGGCGGCCTACTACCTGATGCTGTCGATCCTCGGGCGTGAGACACCCGAGTTTGTTCTCCTGACACCGTTCACCCCCAGGAACAAAAACAACATGATCGCCTGGTTGGCGGCCCGTTGTGACCCCCCTTATTACGGCGATCTGATTCTCTACCAGTTTCCTAAGCAGCGCTTGACGTATGGACCGATGCAGGTGGAGGCAAGAATTGACCAGAACCCTGAGATTTCCCAGCTCTTCACCCTGTGGAGCCAAAAGGGATCAAAGGTGATTCGCGGCAACCTGCTCGTCATCCCTACGACGACGACGGTCCTCTACGTGGAGCCGGTTTATTTGCAGGCCGAAACCAGCGAGATTCCAGAGCTTGCTCTGGTAGTGACGGTGCACGGTGACCGTGTAGGCAGCGGATCCACTTTGGAAGAGGCCTTGGCCGATCTGCGAAGTGAACCGTCCGCAAACATGGAAACGGCCGGCCCCGCAGACGGGACCGGCGGACGGCAACCGTCGCTCTGGGGTCGCTGGGTTCAGGACGCTCTAGCCGCCTTTGAAGAGGGTCGGGAAGCCTTGCAGCGAGGAGACTGGGGCACCTACGGTGCCGCCCAGTCTCGGCTCCGTGAAGCTCTGGAGCGCCTGCGGAAGGCCGTAGCGGAGGAAGAAACGACGGGCTTGCAACCTTTGCCCGGCGGTGAGGGCCCGTAGCCGGGAAGTTTGGCTGAGACTTGTTCTTACTCCTCGTCGGGAAGCCACATACCACCTCCGGGCATGTTTGCCCTCCGTCATGCCGCGGCCCAAGTGGAGGCGCGAGGAACGTTTGACATGCCGGGACGGGCTCCGTAGAATGAACTTCTTTCCGGCGTGGGCCGCTAGCTCAACTGGTAGAGCAAGTGACTCTTAATCACTAGGTTCCAGGTTCGAGTCCTGGGCGGCTCACCACTGGCTTTGTCCTGTGGCCGACCCTCGCTAACGACCGGTCATGGGTCACCGCCGAGGCTCTTTCCGACCCGCCGCGCAGTCTTCTACGGGTGCCATGTTGCGGTGTCTTCTTTTCGCTAAACTTACTTCTATCGGTTGGCACAATAGATGGATAGTGGAGGCAATTCCAGACTGCGCGTAAAGGCGGGACATCCAGTCCATGTCTCCTTGCAGAGGCCGAGCTAACCCGCTGGGGTGCCATCGAAAATGAGGTCGGGCGGAGAGACGTACTATGTGGCAGCCAGCCCTCGGCGCCCTCTCTTGTGGGCCCGAGGTGCCGAGAACCGGATGTCATCCCGTTGCCTGCTCTAACGACAACGTTCCCAGAGGGGCTGCAACCAGGGAACACGTACTAGTACGCAGGTTAAGTTCTCCGGCTGCCGGCTCGCTGTACGCTCGGGCACACGGCCACTTCAGCCCTTAGTCACTTACTCACTTGTCAGCCACTTGCTCACTTGGCGTCTGCGTTTCTCAGAGGAGCGGTCAGTAGCTTTTCTCTCATTTTGACACCAAACCCGCGAAGGGAGGAAGCGAGCCATGAAGATAGAGCAAAGCGTCATGGTAGCTGGGTGAGTACTCTTTTCGTCCCTAATGTCTTCCCAGGCGATCGGGTCCGGGCCGGGAACCATCGACGTAATTCTTAACTCGGACGTTCCATTTCGAAAGTGATTCCAAGCCCCGATGGGACGGCCTAGGTGCTGGAGTCGCAAAGCGCAGTCTTCCAGAGGCATGCGCGGAACGGACATATCGCTCACGGGTTCGACTATTTCTGCAGTCCAAACTGAGAAGATCCCGCCGGGTTCAGGCGAAGTCTCTACGACATCGATACCGGACCGGGCGCCGCGGGAAGCACAACCGACTCGGTAGCCGCTGAACGAGCACAAGACGGGTCAAGGTGTTTGATGTTCGCAGAAACCGGTCAGGCTGGGGTTCGCCGGGCTCCTTCCGGCATTGGCAGGTCCGGGGAATTTGGGGTCTAATGAGAGCCCGTGGCGGGGGAGTGGAAATACCGGGAGGCCTTGCGGCGCTTCGTCACCCCTTGGCGGATCGTCATAGTCGTTGCGATCCTCGTCCACTTGGCGGCTTTCTTTTATGGGATATCCCGGCCGGAAGTCCGCTGGATGACGGATACGGCCGAGTACCTGGCGGCGGGGCGCAACCTACTCCACAACGGCGTGCTTTATGCGGGAGATCTCTCCTCCCAGCCCTTGGATCCGGCGCTTTATTCCCGCCGCCCTCCTCTATACCCCCTCTTTCTGGCTGCGGCCGAGCACCTGCCCGGCGGGCTGCACGCGGCCGCGTTCTTGCAACTCGTCCTCACCTTTGCGGTGGCTTTCCTGGCCTACCGATTTACCCGACGGATTCTTCCTGAGCGCCTCGAACGTTGGGCCGTCGTGGTTCCGGCTCTCGTCCTCCTCTATCCGACGCAGGTGATCTACAGTCAGATCCTCATGTCGGAAATCCTGCTGCAGTTTTGCTTGGTGGTGGCCGCAGTCGAGCTCACCCGCTACCTGCAAGAAGGGAAGGCAACCGCTTTGTGGTCGGCCAACGGAGCCCTCGCTTTGGCTCCGCTGGTGAAGCCGGTCATGGTGTTTTTCTGGGTCCCGAACCTGGCGTTCCTATGGTGGATCCATCGCCGCTCCGGCAAGCGGAGATGGTGCGTTCCCGCGCTCCTCCCTCTCCTTCTCGTCGTGGCATGGAGCTGCAGGAACCTTTACTGGACCGGATCGTTCCATTTCTCTTCCATGGCGGCGAACCAGGCCAAGGTGCTGGTTCGCGGCCCGGAGCCTCTCGACGCCCGCGGCAAGGACTTGGGCCTGGAATCCGAACGTTTACTGTCGCAGCTCGTTGGGCACATAACAGCCCAGCCGGCCCGGTTTGTTCGGGCCCAAATGAGAGGAATGGGATCGTTCTTTCTGGATCCCGGCATGTTCGACCTTTACGAGTTCCTGAACCGTGAACGACCCTTCAGCTTAGGACAAATCATCTT
>JAPXNP010000307.1:0-3444 GCA_033811955.1 Acidobacteriota bacterium | reverse complement strand
CCTCTGGCCCGCGGCGACAACCTGGTTCTCGCCGCAGAGGTACCGGAGCGGCGCATGTCGATCCGTTCGCTGAAGGGTGAGTTGCTTCTCCTGGACGGCCGAGTCCGAGCTCAGAACGGCTGGTATACCGTCCGGACTCTTCTGCCGCCGGATGTAACGGGCAAGGTCATAGAATGGGAGTTGCGCTTTCACAGCATCGCCGGTTGGCGTCGACCACCCGTTCTCCTTTCCTCTCAGCTCGGTTATCATCCCGGCCAATCGAAGGTCGCCTTGCTCGAACTGGAACCCACGGCGAATCCTCCGACGGAGTGGCTGCTGGAGCGGATCGACGGGGCTGAGCCGGTCGCGGTCCGGCGAGAAGGCTTCCAGGAATGGGGCCGCTTCCTACGGTATCGGTATTGGAGCGCCGACTTTTCCGACGTACGGGAACCTGGTCTTTATCGCCTGTGTTGTGGTGAGTTGTGTTCAAACCCGTTCCGCATCGCCGAAGAAATCTACCGACAAGGCCCGTGGGAACCAACCCTTGCGACCTTCTTTCCCGTTCAGATGGACCACATGGAAGTACGGGACCGCTATCGCGTCTGGCATGGGAAGTCTCATATGGACGACGCACTCCAAGCTCCCGTCGACCAGGAACACTTTGACGGGTATCGCTCGGGCTCGGAGACCGAGACCCAGTTTCGTCCCTACCAGCACGTCCCCGGACTGAATCGCGGAGGATGGTATGACGCCGGCGACTACGACTTGGCAGCCGGGTCCCAGGCTGGAACCGTTCTTACATTGGCCTGGCTTCGGGAGGAATTCGGTGTCGACTTGGACTGGACTTCCGTCGACCAAGAGAAGTTGGTGACCGAGCTTTTAAAGCCGGACGGCGTTGCCGACATCCTGCAGCAGTTGGAGCACGGGGTGCTGAATTTACTGGGCGGCTATCGGGTTGCAGGTCACGCGTTTCCGGGAATCATTGAGAATTCCATCCTTCAGTACGTACACCTTGGTGACGGGTCTACTAAGACCGACAACGTGGTTCGCGAGGGAAAAGAGTCGGACGACCGATGGGTTTTCACGAATCGATCGACGGCGCTGGAGTACCGTGTGGCAAGCGCTTTGGCGGCCGCCTCCCGAGTCCTCAAGGAGTTTCGACCCGAGCTGGCCGCGGAATGTTTGCAGACGGCGGAGAAGGCGTGGACCTTTGAGCAGACTCATCCGCCGAAGCTGCATCGAAGCGCCTACATTCCGGGCGACCCTGTCACAGAAGAGATTGTGGCGACGGCGGAGTTACTCTTGGCCACAAGCAAGGCCGAGTACGCGAGTCGCCTGGTCAACCTGCAGGGACCGATCGTCGAGCGAATCGATCGTGTAGGAGGAGCCGTGGCTCGAGCCTGGCCCCAGGTGGAAGATCCCGGTTTCCGGTCGGCTGTGCGCCGAGCGCTGGAGACCCACTCGGCGGACACGAGGAAGGCCCTTGCGGGCAATCCGTTTGGGGTTCCGTTTCGACCACGAATTTGGGGTATCGGCTGGGACATTCAGTCTTTCGCGGTGAACTGGTACTGGTTGGCCAAGCGATTTCCCGACTTATTTCCCCCTGACCCTGTGCTCGACGTCGTGGATTACGTTTTCGGACGTCATCCCGGGTCGGCGACATCGCTGACGTCAGGCGTGGGAGTGCACTCGCTGATACCCGCTTACGGACTCAATCGGGCCGATTTCTCATACATCCCGGGCGGTATGGCTTCGGGCACGGCCCTGATTCGTCCGGACTTCCCCGAGCTGAAGGAGGATTGGCCTTTTCTCTGGCAGCAAGCCGAATACGTCATCGGCGGCGCGGCCGATTACATTTTCTGCGTGCTGGCGGCGGATCGACTCTTGAGCGAAGCGCCCTGAATTGATCCTTTCAGCACATGCTTGCGCTCGCGTATTTCGGGTCGCAGTATTGAAAATGCGGGAGGCGTAGGAAAACCGGCACCGCCTTCCTACACGGCGAGGGAACACGTCCGCCGCTTCCGGGAGGAATAACGTCTTTGGTCGGAAGGAAAAGCACGCCAGGCGGTCTCCGCAGCGGACTACGGCTTTCTCATCGGCATGTTGAAGACCGCTCGGTCTCCGGCGGCGATATGCCGTACGCTGTATCTTAGATTCAGCTGCGAGAAGACGTGGTTCGGTCTGTCGGTTCGATACGTTGGGAGAAGCCGATGGTGGCGCGCCCGGCAGGACTCGAACCTGCGGCCTACGGTTTCGTAGACCGGCGCTCTATCCATCTGAGCTACGGGCGCGCTGGAAAGGGTCATTATAGCAAGGCGGCATGTTTTTCGATCAATCCCACAAGGGCGACGTATGCCGCTTCCTCCGCAATGCCGTCTAACAAACGATACACACTTCCTCACACCGCAACCGCCTTGCCTTCCAGGCGACGGAAGATTCGCCGATATTCCCGGTCACTGGCATATTCCGCTTCCATGCCTACATCCAATTCCTCCACTTCCGGCACAGCAGCCAGGATACGTCCTGCCAAATCCTCCAGCACGTTCTGAAAAGACGAAGATTCCACCTCCGGGCATACGACGAGATCAACCGACATCCGGAGACACTCGGCGCCCCCCGACAAGCGCAGGTCGTGAAACCCCACGACATCCTGCTGTTCCTCCAACACGTCCTTTAGTGCCTTCGCCACCGAGGCATATTTCGGGTGACTGTGATCCACCGGATCGGCGTGCACGACAACCCTTGCCCCCGTCTCCTCGGCCACAGCCTGCTCAACTTGCTCAGCCAACTCATGCACTTCCAAGGCGGACTGACCCGCATCGACTTCAATATGGAGCGAAATCAGCTGTCGATCTCCGTACAGGTGCACAATTACGTCGTGCACGCCAAAGACCCCCGGAACCGATTCGGCAATACGGTGGAGAGCTCGGAGCTCCGCGCGGTCGGGCGCCTCACCGATCAAGTGATCGATGGTCGAACGCACATATCGGTAACCGGTAAGACCAATCAAAGCCGAGACTCCCAGGGCGGCCCATCCGTCGAGAACTTCCCAACCTTTCGCCGCGCCGAACCAAGCCAAGAAAACCAAACTGGTACTCAGAACATCAAAGGCATGATTCCAGGCGTCCGCCGAAAGCGTAGAGGAGCGCGTAAGTCTAGCCAGCCCGGCGGCAAACAGTGCCAAAACCAACTTTAGTCCGATCGTCCCCCCGAGAACCACCAGCTCGAGCAGACCCACACTCAAAGCAACCGGAGAGACCAGCCTCTCCACACCGCTACGGGCCACCTCGAACGCCACGCCTATCAGCACCGTCGCCAGTACCAGAGTAGACACAGCTTCCACTCGCCCGTGGCCGTACGGATGCCGACGATCCCTAGGCTTTCGCGCCACCCGAAAGGAGATTACGACAATCCCGCCGGCGGCGATGTCTGCCGCGTTGTTGACGGCGTCGGCCAGTAGGGCCA
>JAPXNP010000306.1:0-3455 GCA_033811955.1 Acidobacteriota bacterium | reverse complement strand
GGACAAGATTTTTCCCATGATGAGTACTCCGGCGGGAACCATTCCTCCGGCCCGCGTCTTCGTGATCGGTGCCGGTGTGGCCGGCCTGCAGGCAATCGCCACGGCCAAACGCCTGGGGGCTATCGTCGAGGCGTACGACACACGTCCGGTGGTCGAGGAGCAGGTCCGATCCGTCGGGGGGCGATTCGTGAAAATCGACTTGGGTGAGACAGGGGAAACTGAGCAGGGTTACGCCAAGGAGCTGACACCCGAGCAGCTGGCCCGGCAACGCGAAGCCATGGCGCGGTTCTGTGAAAGGGCAGACGTGGTCATCACCACAGCCCAGGTTTTCGGCAAGCAGGCGCCGCGAATCGTCACTCGCGATATGGTGGAGCGCATGCGCCGAGGCAGCGTCATCGTGGATTTGGCCGTGGAGACCGGCGGGAACGTCGAAGGTTCGCAGCCGGGCGAGATCGTCAGCTGCAGCGGCGTCAAAATCATCGGTCTGTCGCCCTTTCCCGCCCGAGTGGCTCTGGACGCCAGCCGAGTGTACTCGAGCAACCTGGTCAACCTGATCAGCCACTACTGGGACAAAGAGGCGAAACGCTTTGTCCTGAGAACGGACGATCAGATTATCCGGAGTTGCCTGGTGACCCACCAAGGGGCCGTCGTCCACCAGTGGTTTCAGGAACAGGCGTAGGGGGCCCTTGAGTCCCGGCCTCGGGGAGAGTTTTCCCCGCACTCTCGGGGGTTTGCGGATGCTGCGGTGGTTTCTTTGTCAGGAGGCTCTTGCACATGCGTCCGGATGGTTGGTTGATGGTCGCAAACAGGGGCAGGTGAGCTATGAACGGTGAAGCAATTTACTTGGCGTTTATTTTCATGTTGGCGATTTTCCTCGGCTTCGAGCTTATCTCGAAGGTACCGTCGACGCTTCATACCCCTTTGATGTCGGGATCCAACGCGATTTCCGGCATCACTCTGGTCGGTGCTGTGATTGCCGCTGGGACTGCGCATGAGACTTTCAGCACGATTCTCGGCACCCTGGCGGTCGCCTTCGCCACCATCAACGTGGTCGGCGGTTACTTGGTCACCAACCGGATGCTGCGGATGTTCAAGAGGAAAGAGGACGGAAAGTCATGAATCCGGTCATTGAGCTCGCATACATCCTTGCCGCTCTTCTTTTCGGTCTCGGTCTGAAGCTCCTGAGTTCTCCGGAAACGGCCCGACGGGGAAACATGATCTCGGCTACGGGAATGCTTATAGCCGTGGTGGCCACACTCACAAACGAAAGCATTGTCGAATACCGCTGGATCGCCGTGGGTATCCTGATCGGTGCCGTGATCGGAGTTTTGGCCGCCCGTCTTGTGGCCATGACGGCTATGCCCGAGATGGTGGCTCTGCTGAACGGATTCGGGGGCGTCGCCAGCCTTCTGGTGGGATGGGCTGAGTATCACGCCGGCCGGGTTCCCGGTACGTTTACCGCAGTGACAATGTTCCTGACTGTTTTGATCGGCGGTGTGACGTTTTCCGGGAGTGTGGTTGCCTGGGCTAAGTTGAAAGAGATTTGGATCGGTGATTTCGGCGTCAGCCGGCCCTTCCTGTTCCCGGGCCAACAGGTGGTCAACTCCGTGTTGTTGGCGGCTATTGTGGTCTCGGGAGTGCTGTTCTGCCTGGGACCGCTCGAGGGTTACACCTTTTTGGCTGTTGTGATGGGGCTTTCCCTCGTCCTGGGAATCCTGGCGGTGATGCCCATCGGCGGTGCCGACATGCCGGTGGTGATTTCTTTGTTGAATTCATACTCGGGCATGGCGGCGTGCGCGGCGGGTTTTGTGATCGTCAACAACATCCTGATCGTGGCGGGAGCTCTGGTAGGAGCGAGTGGAATCATCCTGACGAGCATCATGTGCCGAGCCATGAACCGGTCGCTGAGGAACGTCTTGTTCAGCGGTTTCGGAGCTGCGGTCAAAGCCGGCAAAGCGGCGGAAGAGGGCGAGGTCAAGCCGATTTCACCGGAAGACGCCTACCTCCTTCTGGAGGCGGCCAGGTCGGTGGTTTTTGTGCCCGGTTACGGCTTGGCCGTGGCCCAAGCCCAGCATGTGCTGCAAGAGCTGGCGGGGCTGCTTGAGGAGAACGGCTGTGAGGTCAAGTTCGCGATCCACCCGGTGGCCGGCCGGATGCCGGGCCACATGAACGTCTTGTTGGCCGAAGCCGACGTCCCGTACGACCGGCTGGTGGAACCCGACGACGTGAATCCCACAATGGAGACGGTGGACGTAGCCGTGGTGGTGGGAGCCAACGACGTGGTCAATCCCGCGGCCCGGGACGATCCCTCGAGTCCGATTTACGGCATGCCGATCATCGAGGTGGATCGGGCTCGCACCTGCATTGTTATGAAGCGGTCCATGGCTACAGGCTTTGCGGGCATCGAGAATCCGCTCTTCTTCAAGGCGAACACGCGGATGCTTTTCGGGGACGCGAAGGCTTCGCTGCAAAGACTGGTGGCCGAGTTTAAGCGTGCTTGATCCGTCTGCGTCCGACGCCCTTGGCTTGGCCTGGGCGAATGGCACGACGTAGGCCATCGGCGGTACCATAATCTCTGCGCCCGGGTGGCGGAACTGGCAGACGCACAGGACTTAAAATCCTGTGGGGGTATCCCCCGTACGGGTTCGAATCCCGTCCCGGGCAAATGCTCCGGCCGTCTCGCTGGAAAGATCGATCCGCTCGAGGCCGAGATTGGGCTGTGGAGGAATTAGCCGCAGCCGGCCGGGGTCAAGCCGGCACGTTGTCTTTCCGAATGCCGTAAGTTGCGCTTTCCGCACCCCGACGTCGCGTCCGGCTCTCCCACTAGAGAAGTTGGGCCGAAATGCGGGAGTCCTTCGGCTATATTGGGTATCCACCGTGGGTATGGAGGGCGTTTTCTCCCGTTGCTTGGAAAGCTTTCTTTCAGACGATCTTCCGGCGCATAGGACAGTCCTTGCTCGGCTTCGAGACGGAAGATGCGCGTCGGGGCCCGGACAGTATCACATGCGCGTCGGTGACACGGCGGGCGGGTTTCCGTCGTCACTCGATCGGCTGTGCCGGAGATCCTTCATAAGGGGAGACGACAGTCGGTAAGTGCATTTATTGCCGCAAGTTTGCCGGGATCTTTCGGAACGAGCATCCGCGATGTGCGGCCCTTCGAAAGCAGGGCTGGGAGGAGATGGTCCGACTAGACCGGTGCGGTGCGGCCGGTATGGAAGATCTGGATACGCTCGAAGCTCGGCTGATCGGGACAGCCGAGCGATCCTTCTTGGAGCGTTCCGCCGTCCGCCTCGCCATGGCTCTCGGCTGGGAGCAAGCCGCGCATCTATTCCTGGCGGACAACAAGTTGGAACCCGAGGAGGAGATCGCCCTGGAAACGTTCCGGCGGCGCTTCGGCCTGTCCCAGGAGGAGCTGGGCGGCATGGAACCTACCGGCGGGTGGTCAAGGTCGGTAC
>JAPXNP010000305.1:0-3461 GCA_033811955.1 Acidobacteriota bacterium | reverse complement strand
ATTTAGACCGGGTGGAATTCCTCATCGTTCCTGACGTGGAAGAAATTCGGCGCCGAGCCGTGGCGGGAGAGCTGGATTTTCAACCGTTCTACCTGGCCTCTCCAGGATTCAAGCCGGCTTGGTTGTCCTCCGGAGCAGACCGGATGACCACCTTCACCTTATTGCCGAGCAGTTCCAATGTTTGCGCGATCTGCTTGAATCTGGTCCACGAGGATCCAGTCCTGCGCGGGATCTTCTCCGATGTGCGTTTTCGCATTGCACTGTCACTCGGATTGGACCGCCGAGCCATCATTCGAAACGTTTTTCCTGAGTCGTTGGAACCGTATCAGGTCGCCCCGCGGCCTCTGACCCTCTTCTACCACGACCGGCTGGCACGTCAGTGGACGCAATATGATCCTCGGCAGGCCAAGGCGATCCTCGAGCGGTTGGGCCTTGGGCTGGACCCCGTTACGGGTATCCGACGACGGCCTGACGGAGGGTCGCTGGGTTTCACTCTGGCTTACACGGCTTCGGCGGATTTCGGCGAGGTCTGGTTGCCTCTCGCGGAACAAGTGGCCGCCTACTGGCGGGCACTGGGGATCGACGTTCGGACGATAAGGCTTCCAGCAATTGAGTTCCGTATTCTGAAAGCCACGAATCGCCATGACGCCGTGATCTGGTCGGGTGACGGGGGTGTCGACGTCCTGTTGGATCCGCGCTTCTACTTCCCTTACAGCAACGAATCGAATTTCGCCGTCACCTGGGCTCGCTCTTGGCTAGCCGGTTCCGAAATAGGGGAGGAGGTTCCCCCCGCCGTTCGGCGTCAATGGGAACTTTACGAGCAGATCCTCTCGATCTCGGATTCGAGGGAGCGAGCGGAGCTCATGAGTAACATTCTGGACATTGCGGCCGACCAGTTTTGGTGTATGGGGATAGCTTTGACACCTCCTTCTTTCGGCTTAGTGCATCGCGGCTTAGGAAACGTACCCTCACTGATTCCGCAGGCCTGGACGTACCCCACTCCGGCGCCGACCAACCTGTGCCAGTTCTTCTGGACGAGCTTTACCGAGGAGGAGCTTCCGTGAGAAGGTCCTGGACGGATAGCATCCTTCTGCGAATCGCTGTCGGGGTCCTGTGCATCGAGGCCGCCGGTCTGGGCTTGCTGGGATGGCATTACCAGCGATCGGTCAGCAACTATTTCGACAGCATTCTCACGCAGAAGGCGTTGACCGTCGGACGTCTCGTGAATGCAGGCACCTTGGATCTCAACTTTTTGTTGGATCCTGAGGTCATGCGGGAGCTGGTGGGAGAGGAACTGATAGACGGGATGGTGGTGACCGCCGAAGGTACGGTGGTTCTGGCGTTGGATCGCAGTTTGGTGGGGTCACGGGTGACTCATCTGCTGAACTTGCCGGCCGGCGACTGGCCCAAGAATACGAGGCAGGGACTGGTCATGCCGATCAATGGGGGATCGCACCTCGGGGCCCTGACACCCATAGGAACGGGAGAGGGCCGTAGCCCGTTCCTGTATCTTTACGTCGAGATTTCGCGGGAGGCGACCGAACTGACCAAACAGGAAATGAGCCGCCTCGTAATCTTTGGCATCGCAGTCACCTTGGGCTTGACCAGCCTCCTGCTGATCGTCCTTTTCCACACGCAGGTCGCCAGACCTTTGAGCCAAGCGGGCCGGCTTATTCAACACGTTGAGCAAGGCGACTTTTCTTCTCGCATCACCCGTCTGGCAGGCGGTGAGCTGGGAGACCTGCAGCAAGGGCTGAATCAGATGGCCCGGCGGCTGGAGCAAATGTTCGCCGATTTGCAACACAAAATCGGCGAGGTGGAGACGGCTCGGCGTGAACTGGCCGCTCGGGAGGCATTCCAGCAGCAACTGCTCAGCCACCTTCCCGTGGGAGTCGTCGCCGAGGACGATCAAGGTAGGCTGCTGTTTGCCAATGCGCAAGCGGAACATCTTTTGGGGTTTTCTGCAGAAGAATGCGTCGGCTCTGATCTGACTGGCCGCCTGAGTCCGGAGGTCAGAGAAGACTGGTGCCGGCGGCGCTCGGACGCGCTTTGTGAGAGGCGTCCGGTCGAAATCGAAGAGTGGCGTTTTCCTACCGAAGGCTCACAGGACCGAGTCCTTACGTCCAGTTTTGTCCCCCTCCCTGGTTTGTCGGGAGAAGAGACTCACGTGCTGAGCATTCACCAGGACATCACCGAACAGAAGCAGCGGCAAGCCGAGAGGGAGCAAATGCAGCGCAAGATCACCGAAAGCCAGCGCTTGGAAAGCCTGGGAGTACTGGCTGGAGGAATCGCCCACGATTTCAACAACCTTCTGATGGCCATCCTTGGTAACACCGACCTCGCCAAGGTTGGGATCGCAGCTAGTTCGCCTGTCCGTACGAATCTGCGTGCAATTGAGATTGCGGCCCGGAGGGCCGCGGAACTTTGCCGGCAACTGTTGGCCTATGCGGGCAAGGGACGGTTTGTGCTGGAAGCCGTCGACCTGCGCGAGCTGGTACGGGAGATGTCGGAGGTAATGGAGGTAGTGGTCGCCAAGAAGGCGCAACTTGTTTTGGACTTCGCTCACGACACCCCGGTGGTCGAAGGGGATCCCAGCCAGTTGCGTCAGGTGATTCTCAATCTGATAAGCAACGCGGCGGAGGCGATCCCCGCCCCTCCCGGATTGATCACTCTCCGACTCTATCCGATGAACTGCGACCGGGAATACCTGGAGACCACCTTCATCGGGGAGGAGCTACCGCCGGGACTTTATCTGGCTTTGGAGATTTCGGACACCGGAGTAGGTATGACTCCGGACGTGCAACGCCGAATTTTCGAACCCTTCTTCTCGACCAAGTTCTCGGGACGAGGCCTGGGCATGGCAGCCGTACTGGGGATCGTACGCAGTCATCGGGGAGCCGTCAAAGTGTACAGTGAACCGGGACGGGGAACCTCGATCAAGATCCTGTTACCGGCGGCTGAGCGGCCGGTCGGCGCGGCCGCTGGGCGGGAAGACACCGACAAACCGCTTACAATGACCGGCACGATCCTGTTGGTGGACGACGAGGAAAGCGTCCGCGCGGTCGCCTCCCGTATGTTGCAACACCTCGGCTTCCGTGTCCTGACGGCCTCGAATGGAAGAGAAGCTCTCGAGGTCTTTCGGGCCCACCGGTCTGAAATCAAGAGCATTGTTCTTGATTTGACTATGCCGGAGATGGGCGGAGAGGAAACCTACCGCAGGATCCGGTCGGAGGACCCCAGGGTCCGTGTCATTCTCTCGAGCGGTTACAACTCCGAAGAGATCACGCGGCGGTTTGTCGGGCGAGGGGTTACCGCCTTCATCCAGAAACCTTACCAACTGGAGGAGCTGCAACGAGTGCTGCGGCAAGTCATGGCTGATGCGTAACCAAGTCTGCCGGTGCTCTGTTTTGCGGTTGGTGGGGCATTCCGAGAGACCGGAACCGCAGGAAGGTGAGTTCTCC
>JAPXNP010000304.1:0-3463 GCA_033811955.1 Acidobacteriota bacterium | reverse complement strand
TGGGTTCTTTCCGAATTCGACTGTTTGGCGGGGACGTACAACAACACGATCTTCGGTCTGGGCTTCACCCAGGCTTTCGAGATGGTTCCGGCCATGGGGCAAGGCGGTTTCTTCGGCGGAGTACCCATCCCGCAGGACTGACGCCGAATCGTGTGGCGTGTGACCGCGTGCCGGGTACGGCGTACGGCGACGGACAGCGCAGTACGCCGTACGCAAAACACAGTCGCAGGCGGGACGCCTGCGCTCCCCTTCTGCCGCTGCGGGTTGGCCGCCGGACCGGAGGACGGCCGTCTCGGCCGTCAAGGAAAATCGTGGGAGACGCGCCAAACCCGTGGTCACAGGCGAGACGTCTGCCGTCCCACGCGCCACCCGGCGAGAAAGCCCCGAGCCCAGGTAAGGCAGCCGTAGGCCACGAGGGGGCTCAGAACCGCCGCCGCGGGCAGCCGCCGTGGATTCGATCGGACAACCCGGCCCAGGACCACCGCAGTTCGATAAGCCGCCAACATCGCGACCGCCGCCGGGGCGGGCCCCAGCCGGGCCGGAGCAGGAGGAAGTCCTGCACCGCGCAGGCGGCCGCTCCACCACCCTAAGTGCCGAAGGTGAACTCGGACGTCGCTCCAGCGCGAACGCGTGCGATGAACGACGCCCGTAGTCGGCTCAAACCATGCCGAAGCGGGACGCCGGACGAAGAAGAGAAGATCCTCTCCCGCTTCGACGTGTTCGGGAAATCCCCCGGTGGCGGCAAAGACCTCACGCCGGAAGAGGAGATTGCAGGAGGAAAGGAATCGGCGCCTCCCCCCGGGACTGCCGGGGAGAAACTCCGAGAACTCGATCCAGTGCAGGACCGTAGCGGCCGGCGATCGGGCGTTACGATTGGCGATAAAGCCTCCGGCGCATATGAGGTCGCCGTTCTCCACCAGCCGGTCGTGAAGAATCGGCAGCCATGCGGGGTGCGCTTCGGCGTCGGCGTCGAGAAACGCGAGCCAGCTCCCCCGGGCTTCAGCGGCTCCCAGGTTGCGGGCCGCCCCCGGCGTCAGGCGCTGTTCCGACGTCACCACCCGCACCCTCGGGTGAGGGACCCGCAGCCAGTTCGTCAGCCCTTCTCCGGCCGCGTCCACCACGATGATCTCGAGCCCGTCGGGAAGCCTTTGAGCCTCCAGCGACTGAATCGCGAAGCCGACAACCCGCCGGTGCCGGTAACAGGGAACGACCACCGAAACCCCGGGTTCACTCACGGCCTGAACTCCCGTCGCCATGCGGAACGTCGTCCGGCTCGTCCCGATCTTCCCCCGGGTCGGCCGGCCTCCGCCAGGCGAATCCGTCCCGGTAGCCGCGCAGAATCACGCCGGTGCGCCGAAACCGCCTGTGCAGGAGGTTCCAAAGCACGCTGCCGGCCGCCGACCCCAGGAATCGTCCCCACTTTCCGGGCCCGGGCCGGTGCTTACGCAGAAACACTATCGTATTGCGGCGCGTCCAGTAGGTACGAAACAGCGTGTCTCCGCCGCTGGAATGACCCGACCGATGGCGGACCACCGCATCGGGACGGAAGTAGACCGGAAAGCCGGCCCGCGCGGCGCGATACGCTAAGTCGATTTCTTCGTGGTAAAGAAAGTACTCCTCGTCGAAAAGCCCGCAACGCTCGAAAACCCCGCGATGGATCAGCAGCGCGCATCCCAACAGCAGGGGCACCCGGGTAGTCTCGATCCAGCGTTCGGCGGGACTGCCGACGCCGACCCAGTGCGCCAGGGCGCAACCCCAGGTGATTCGACCCCAGGCGGCCTCCAGAAGATCGGGACGGTCCCAGCGGACGATCTTCGGACCGTAGATCCCAGGACCGGTACTCTCTGCGAACGGGATCAGCCCTGCCAGGGCCGAGGGCGAGAACGTAACGTCGTTGTTGAAGACCAGGAACCAGTCCGGAGGAGGTTCTTCCGGAAACAGGGTCGGCCGACGACGGATCGCTTCGTTAACCGCGGCTCCGTACCCCCGGTTCTCAGCCAACCGGAGGAGGCGACTCCCGGAGGCGGAAAGATCCACCCAGTCGGGCGATCCGTCGGTCGAAGCATTGTCTACGACGATCAGCGGTGGATCGACCCCGCCGGCGCGGAGCGACGCAAGGGCCGCCGGCAAGACCGCCCGGCCGTTCCAGTTCACGCAGACGGCGAGTATGCGCGGAGAAGTCGACATAGTTCTTTGTTGCTCAACACTCCCGAAGCCTTGAGGCGGCGGCGACGCTCGAGCGCCCGGGGCGTCAGTCGAACGCCCGCCGCCAGACCGCGCAGAAAATCGCGTGTGTAACCCGCCTTCAACAAGTGAAACAAGAAACTTCGCATCCAGCCGTAGAGGAGCCAGGGAGTGTTCCGCAACGGCTGGTACTGCACCATCAGTTGCCATCGGTTACGGGTGATCCAAAAAACCCGCTCGGAAGAGTAGAAAGCCCGGTCGACGCGGGAGGAAGACCAGGTGGAGCGGTCGGGATCGGAGGCGGCTTCCCAGTGATAGACCACGGCGTCAGGCAAGTACAAGCAGCGGTGGCCGAACAGGCGCGCCCGCAGGGACCACTCCACGTCTTCGAGGTACAGATGGAAGGTCTCGTCGAATCCGCCCACCGAGCGAAAGACCTCCCGGCGGTAAAAAGCGGCTCCCGCACTAGCGCCCAGAACCTCTTCCGCCGTAGGGTAGGCGTCGGCGGGCCGGCCGAAACCGCGCTTTACGGGAAGACCGGTTCGGCCGTAGCAGTCTCCCGCACTGTCAAGCCGGTCGGGATGCTGGAGTTGGATCATCCGGGAGGCGAAAAAACTGTACTCGGGGTGTCCGCGAAGCCCCGCCAGACCCGCCGCCAACCAGGCCCGGTCGGCCACCGCGTCGTTGTTCAGCAAGGCCACGTACGGGGTTCGGACCCGCTCCAGCGCGAGGTTGACGGCGCGGGCAAAGCCCAGGTTCCTGGTCAGCGCCAGAACTTGGACATGGGGGTAGTTGCGGCGCAAACCTTCCCGTGTGCCGTCTTGAGAACCGTTGTCCACCACCAGGATCCGGCCCGGCTCCGTCTGCTCGTCCAAGGCGTCGAGACAATCCCGGAGCAGGTCCCAGCGGTTCCAGGTTGGTATGATGACGGTGATTTCGGGTTCCGGCAACGTCCTTCTTGCCTCCTGGTATGGGCTCGCTCGGCTGTGGAGCTTACCCGGTATCCTTCTCCCGGGCCTGTCGCAGCCCCTTAACATAGTAGTAAGTCATTAGGTCGGGAAAGTAGCGCGACAGATCGGGACGCTCCCGGTTCTCGAGAAGGCCGCAGATCCACGCCGCCGACTCCAACCCTAGGCGATCCCACGGCGAGTATCTGGGAATTCGGCCGACGCCCAAGAAGTCCGCCAGTTCAGGGTGCTTGAGGTAGAAGTACCACGCGGACCGGCCGACTTGCTCTTGCCGGCGGCAAAAACTGCGAAACGTGGTGGGATGGTGATGG
>JAPXNP010000303.1:0-3465 GCA_033811955.1 Acidobacteriota bacterium | reverse complement strand
AGGTAGGCTAGATAGGCTCCCACCCAAAAGGGCAGCATTTCCGGGTCAGGGTGTGACGTCACGTCGCGGGTGATATTCCACCCCAACCAGGTCTGTAGCGGTGAGACCCCCCAATAGAAGCCGTAGAGGAGCCAGGGAGTTAGTATGACCGCCAACCCAGCCGACGTTCCCACCAAGGTCGGGAGACTGTTCCAGCGGGGCAGAACCCGCCTCTGGGTTTTCCACCACCACCAGCCAAGGAAGAAAACCAGGACAGGAGCCGCAATGTGGCGGATGGCCAAACTTCCGGCCAGCACCAGCCCGAAAACGAAGCTACGGCTCCATTGACGTCTTCGAAGCGTCAGAAGCAGATAGACCGAGGTTGTCAGGAGCGGGCCGAACAGGTTCTCGCTCATGATCATCCTGGGGTAAACCCAAAGGTACGGGAGGAAGGCCGCCAGCCCCGTGGCAAGCATCGAGGGACGGGGAGGGAGAAAACGTCTGGCCAAGAACCAGACAGGCACGAGTAGAAGAGACGCCAACAAGGCGTTGATCACCAGCATCCAGAAGTACCAGTTGCTCTCCGAAAAAAACGACGGGGCCAACATCAGCGGATAAAGAGGAGGGTAGTGGAAGGTGAAGTAAGAGGAACCGGTGAACAGGCTCTCGGCATTGCGCCGGTACCACAGTTCGTCAAAAAAAGAGACCGGACCCATCTGCCGGACGACCCAGTCGACCGCCTGATGGACTCGCAAAAGAAAGGCGGCCGCGAGGAGAACACCGAGAGGCAGAATGTCCCTCCGAAAAGAGCCGCGAAAGAATGCCAACATCAGAACAGATCTCTCATCATTCGCGCTCTCCGCCAAACTCCCGCAACACGCTAAGGAAATCGCGCCTCGATGTCAAGGCACAGGCAGGGTACGCCCGAAGGCTTTCCCGCGGGCCGGTTCCCGGTGGGCCAGGTCGGCCGAGGTGAGACTCTTGACTCTACCGCCTCGGCGGTAGCTCTCCCGCAGCAAGAGAGTGGGTGAGGAATCACGATTAAGCAGGGCAGTCACGTGAATAGGCTCATTTCCCAAAATCGGACACTTTCTATCAATCCGAAAGATGCGGATTCCGTACCTGCGCCCTTTTGCCGGAATCTCACCCATCTCTCCGACTGCACATGCTTTAGCTCAATTTCCCGTGCAGAAGATCCCTCCGGACGCCCCAAAGCGGACTATCCGTTCGAGCGAGTCAAATCGGCCCGACTACTCTGTGGCGGCTGTCAGACCGAGCCCGCTCGCCGCGCTCCCTGAATCGTCCGCTCCCAGGTCCGGCATTGACATTCTTGCACTACACGGTTTTGCACCGACGCATCCTCGTTCCCAGGATGCCGCCCGAGCCGCTGCACCCCGTAGATCTGAAACCCTCCCCGCAATTCCCACTTCGTGCCTCATGATCGCCCGGCCTGAAACCGACGGGACACTTCCTCTCCCCCGCCGGTCCAGGTGCGGCGGAACTCCTGCACATCTGTCGCGGGAGGAGCACCGAAAAGGCGTTTGTACTCACGGCTGAAATACGAGGGGCTCTCGTAGCCGACCTCCAGCGCCGCCGTCGCAGCGTCGAGGTCCTGAGTGATCATCAGCCGCCGAGCTTCGTTCAGTCGCAAGCGCTTTTGGAACTGCAACGGACTCATCCCCGTAACCGCACGAAAGCGCTGGTAGAAGGCGGAGACACTCATGCCCACTTCCCGAGCCAGTCGTTCAACGCGAACCGGTCGGGTGAACTCGCGCCGGATACGCTCGATGGCATGGGCCACGCGATGGCGTTGCCCGTTTACTACGGCCAACTGGCGTAAACGACTACCCTGCTCTCCCTGCAATAGTCTGAAAACAATCTCACGTGTGACCAACGGAGCCAGAACCGCCGCCTCCGCCGGAGTCTCCGCCAGCCGGAGTAATCGGACCACCGCATCGAGAAGATCCAAGTTCAGGAGACTGACATCAAAGGCCGAAACCTCGGACGATCCTCGTTTAGGTGGGACGTACCCGGTTTCCATCAAGATCGAACTGATCACGACCGGATCCAGGTCTAATCGTGCAGTTAAGTACGGCCGGCGGGACGAAGCTTCCACCACCCGACTCGCGGCCGGAAGACCCAGGGTTGCGATCAGATAGTGATAGGGATCGTATCGAAAACGACGATTTCCGACCCAAACTTCCTTGCACCCCTGAGCCACGACACAAAAAGCGGGCTCAAACACGCTGTGATAAAGATTGGTGGGCGACGAGAGACGCACCAAATGCAGCCCTGGCAGCGGTTCTTTACGACCGTCTTGGGGCAGGAACCGGACAATCCGATCAACAAGTTCGCCACGATAGGTGTCGAGGAGCAACCCTTCCCGGTGCGGATCCGGGTGGATACTTGACCTCATACAGTTTCCCCGTTGAATGCTCGCCGTACGAAGACCAAAGTCCCACCGCCGTGATTTTACCTCGCGGCGGCCCACTTTCCGACTACCTCAAAAAGGCCCATACCTCAAGAGACATTTCTCGGACTTACAGGGGTCCAGGTTTGGCGAAAGCCTCGCAACCAGCACAAACCCCGTACGAACGTCGTGGCTCTTCACCTGATTACGCAGCCTCTGTCCGCGTCACGACGATTCGATTCTGGTAAGATCTGTTTCCTACCGTTCCAGGCGGGAGACGAGGATGAAAGTAGATCTCTCCGACAAGCGAACGCTCGGTTACCTGGAAGGCTACCTTTCGATTGTTCTTAATACCGGCCTGTTCATTCTTAAATTCATAGCCGGCCGGGAAGTCGGCTCTGTTGCAATGGTAGCCGACGCCTGGCATACCCTCTCAGACTCCCTGACATCAGTTGTGGTCATTGTCGGGTTTTGGTTGAGTTCTAAGCCCCCCGATAAAGAACATGCCTTCGGCCATGGTAAGGCTGAATCGGTAGCTTCCGTCATCATCGCCACTCTCCTCGCCTTGGTCGGAACCTATTTTCTTTACGAATCCATTTTGAAGCTACTCCATCACGAGCCGATGAGCTTTAGCTCATTTGCTCTTATGGTTTTTGTCCTCTCGGCTGTGATTAAGGAAGCTCTGGCTCAATTTGCACTATGGGCCGCGAAAAGAGCCGGATCATCTTCTCTTAGGGCCGACGCCTGGCACCATCGCAGCGATGCCGTGGCTTCCCTCCTGATTGTTCTCGGCGCTCTTTTAAGCCAAAGCCTCTGGTGGATCGACGGCATTCTCGGCATAGGGGTTTCCGCGCTGATATTGCATGCTGCCTTTAGCATCATTCGCAGTTCCGCCAGCTACTTGATAGGCGAGAGCCCCCCCAGCGATATAGTGCAGCGCGTGAAAATGTCGGTTGAAGCTGAGTTCCCTCAACTCGAGGGAATCCATCATCTGCACGTCCACAACTACGGAGACCATAGCGAGATCACGGCTCATCTTACGGTTCCAGGGACAATGCCGGTGGACGAAGCTCATG
>JAPXNP010000302.1:0-3467 GCA_033811955.1 Acidobacteriota bacterium | reverse complement strand
ATCTTGCACAGTCTGGATCCGCCTCCGGTTGTCACGCCTGTCGTGCTGATCACCTCCGACGAGGAACTGAGAGGGGACGATTCACGTCGTTGGATTCGCCTTTTGGCTCGGCGGGTGGTTAGAACCTGGGTACTGGAACCCGCGGGTCCCGGGGGCGCGGTGAAGACGGCTCGGAAGGCAATTGGGGATTATCGGCTTATGGTCCGGGGTAGGTCGGCCCACGCCGGTGTTGAGCCGGAGAAGGGGATCAGTGCGGTCATCGAGTTGGCTCGAATACTCCTGGAACTGGACAAGCTGAACGACACCGACCGCGGTGTCAGCGTCAATGCAGGCGTCGTGCGGGGCGGGACTCGACCCAACGTGGTTCCCGCTACGGCTGAAGCCCTTCTGGACGTTCGGGCATGGCGGCAGAAGGACTTTGAAGCGGTCGATGCGGCCATCCGGGCGTTGCGCCCCTGCCGGCGGGGCGCCGAGATCGTGGTTGAAGGCGGTCTGGAGCGTCCGGCGATGGAACGCACACCCCGGAATCGCGCCCTTTGGGAATTAGCGCGACGGTCGGCCGGTTTGCTCGGAATAGACTTGCAGGAGACGGCCACCGGCGGGGGGTCGGACGGAAATTTCACCAGTCTTCTCACAGCGACTCTCGACGGATTGGGACCGTGCGGAGGCGGGGCCCATGCTCCCACCGAGCACATTGAGTGCGAGTCGCTCATCGACCGGACAGCCCTACTTTGCCTGCTGCTGTTATCCCCTCACCCGCTTGAGTAGAATGCTCGCCCGCGGTCGGGGAAAGGGACGGTTTCCCCGTGATCGGCTTCGGCTTTGCATTTCGAACCGGCTGTCATGGAACTGCATCGATTGGCTTTGCTGACCATGGAGAACCTTGCCGGATTCGTGTGTGACGATGTCCTGGCGGTCCGAGCGCTTGAGCGACACGGCTGGAAGGTCGAATTCATTCCGTGGAGGAGCAGGCAAGACTGGGATGAGTTCGATTTGGTTGTCATCCGTTCGACCTGGGATTACCACAAGGATCCCGATCGCTTTATCGAGACACTGCGGGAGATCGACGCCTCAAAGGCTTGTCTTCAGAACCCGATAAGCCTGGTGGAGTGGAATCTTCGCAAAACCTATTTACGGGATTTGGAGGCGAAGGGCGTCCCGGTGGTTCCTACGTACTGGATGTCGGGAGTTGATCCGGCGGGCTTGGCGGAATGCTTCGACACCTGGAGGACGAGTGAGCTGGTCCTGAAGCCCGTGGTGGGAGCCGCAGCGGCCCGTGCGCATCGTCTGCGGCGTGCTGAGGTTCGCGGCCGACTGGAAGAGCTACGCTCTATTTACCCCGGTGATCTTGTCTTGGTTCAGCCTTTCATGCCGTGGGTGGTGCTGGAAGGAGAATATTCGTTGTTCTACTTTGCGGGGCAACTGAGTCACGTAGTTCTCAAGACTCCAAAGTCGCCCGATTTCCGGTCGCAAGAGGAACACGGCGGCCTAATCCGAGGACTATTCCAGGAAGGAATGGAACCGCAATTGGTGAAACATGCCGATCGGGCTATGGCTGCCTTGGCGCTTACTCCGCTGTACGCCCGGGTGGATTTGGTGCGGTGGGAAGATCGCTTTCTCGTGATGGAGTTTGAGTTGATCGAGCCGGCTCTCTACTTTCGCACGGACCCGGGTTCGCCCGAGCGCTTTGCCCGCGGAGTTGACCGCCTGTTCGAAGGAGTTTCAAGCGAGTAGTCGGCTGAACCTTCCCGTGTCGCCCCGGGGAGCGGAGACTACAAGGCCGCTCTGAACTAGGTTCGCCAATTGCCTCATTGCAGCAATTCACATACAGTAAGAGGCGGCTCATGGGTTGGGGAGGCGTGGGGTTTTTCGCTCAGGTCGGCCGTTTCTGCCGACTGGATTCAGCAAAGGAGTAGGAGAGTGCAGTACGAAGGGACGAAGATTTCCATATCAGACGGACGGTTGCAGGTTCCGGACCACCCGATCATTCCTTTTATCGAGGGTGACGGGATCGGCCCCGATATCTGGCGGGCTACGCGACGGGTTCTTGATGCGGCGGTTGAGAAGGGTTACGCAGGCAAGAAAAGCGTTGCTTGGAAAGAGATTCTGGCGGGAGAAAAAGCCTTCCAACAGACCGGTGAGTGGCTCCCACGGGCCACGGTGGAGGCGATTGCCGAACACCTGGTGGCGATCAAGGGACCCCTGACGACTCCCGTCGGTGGTGGAATCCGGAGTCTGAACGTCACTCTTCGGCAGGTGCTGGACCTTTATGCATGCGTGCGGCCCGTGCGCTACATCAGGGGAGTGCCTTCGCCGGTCCGCCACCCCGAGAAGCTTAACGTAGTGATCTTTCGGGAAAACACTGAGGACGTTTATGCCGGGATCGAATGGGAACAGGGTTCCGAAGGAGCGCTGAAAGTCATTGATTTCATCAACTCGAACTTCGGCAAGGGGATCCGGCGGGATTCAGGTATCGGAATCAAGCCCATCTCCATCTTTGGTACGAAGCGCCTGGTTCGCATGGCCATCCGTTACGCTCAGGCTCATGGGTGCAAGCGGGTGACTCTGGTTCACAAGGGAAACATTATGAAGTTCACCGAGGGCGCTTTCCGGGACTGGGGGTATGAACTGGCCGAGGAGGAGTTCAGCGGCGTCACCCTGAGCGAAGCCGTGGTCTGGAACCACCATGGTGGGAAGATCCCTGAAGGCAAGATCATGGTCAACGACCGAATTGCCGACGCCATGTTCCAGCAAGTGCTGTTGCGCCCGGACGAGTACGAGGTGATCGCTTTGCCGAATCTGAACGGTGATTATCTTTCGGATGCCTGTGCCGCTCAGGTGGGAGGACTGGGCATGGCTCCGGGAGCCAACCTTGGAGACCGCGTGGCACTTTTTGAGGCCACCCACGGGACGGCTCCCAAATACGCCGGGCAGGATAAGGTGAATCCCGGGTCGCTCATTCTTTCCGGCGTCATGATGCTGGAGCATCTCGGCTGGCGGGAGGCGGCGGACTTGGTGTACGAGGGGCTTGAGCGGACCGTCCTTCAGAAGCGCGTCACCTACGATTTGGAGCGCCAGATGGAAGGCGCGGTGAAGGTGAAGACGAGCGAGTTTGCCGCGGCTGTCGTCGAGAACATGGGTTAGGTACGGGTCCCGGCTGCGGAGGCCGAGAGTTGACCTGAAGTGAGGGTTGGACCAGGTGCTCGGAGTCCGGTAACTGTTCCTGTCCTCCGCCGAGCCGGGTAAATGTGAAGCGAAGGCTCATTAGGGCTGGAGGAGGGAAAGGCCGGCCTTGCACAAAGAGCTTCCGCGCGACTTTTGAAACACATGGTCTGTGTTCCCAAGCAGAGAGTGTGATCCGGGTTGTCCGGGTGCGGTTGACCGTAGCAAAGCGACAGGGCGGGTCAGCCGATTCGGTGAGGAATCTTATCGAGGTTGGGGTTACCCGGGCGGTGTGAATCCCCGGC
>JAPXNP010000301.1:0-3472 GCA_033811955.1 Acidobacteriota bacterium | reverse complement strand
GTTCCATGACCGGGTCGCGCGGGCGAAATCCCAACCAGCACGTATCCCTAAGTTGCGGGCCGGTCCCAGTTCTCTTTTCGCACCCCGAACTTTGACGAGAGACCCCAGGAAAATGGGACCTGGAGAGGAATCTGCTCCTAGGGAGAAGGAGAGGGCGAGAATCTCGGCAAGGCTGGTTCCGGCTTGCCGACAGAAAGTGAACCCGGTTGAAGGATATGCTCAGTGATCCTCGGTCCGGTAAAGTGAAAGCCGAAGAGAAGGCCGGGGAGAGGATTCGCCTGAATATGGAAGTGCCGAGCCTCGTAGCGACAGCAGAGAGGAGGGCGAAGGATGCAAGTGCTCCGGGTGGAAGACTTGACCAAAGAATTCTCGGGGGTACGTGCGGTTGATGCGCTGCAATTCGAAGTGGCCCGAGGAAAGATCTTCGGCTTGCTGGGTCCCAACGGATCCGGCAAGACCACGACGATCCGGATGTGCCTGGGAATCATCCCCCCCGACGCCGGAACGGTGGAAGTTCTTGGATCGCCCGATCCTCTCCGGGTGAGAGAACGGATCGGGTACTTGCCCGAAGAGCGAGGGTTGTATGCCAAGATGCGCGTAGCGGATCAGCTGGCTTTCTTGGGGGCCATCCGGGGGCTGGACTGGCCGACGGCGAAGCGCCGGGCGGAGTGGTGGCTGGAGCGATTGGGGCTCAAAGAGCGCATGAGTTCCCTTACAAACGAGCTTTCCAAAGGGATGCAGCAGAAAGTGCAGTTTGCGGCGGCCTTGCTCCATCAACCGGAGTTGGTCATCCTTGATGAGCCGTTTTCCGGCCTTGATCCCATCAATACGCGGATTTTCAAGGACATTCTTCTCGAGGAAAAGCGTCGTGGGGTGACCTTTGTTCTGTCGACGCACCGGATGGAGGAGGTGGAAGCAATGTGCGAGGAGATCTGCCTGATTCACTCCGGGCGCGTGGTCCTCAAAGGAGCGCTAAGCGAGATCAAGGCCTCTTACGGGAAAGCGAGTGTCGCTCTGGAGTATGAGGGACAAGGAGGCGATTTCCGGGGCTTACCCGGAGTGGTTTCCGTGCAGGATTCCGGGCGCAAGGCACGACTACGTCTTGCCCCGGGAGCGGATTCGCAGGAGTTGCTGAAAGCGTTGGTGGAGCGTGTGCGGATTCGTGCCTTCCGGCTCGAGGAGCCTCATATCGAGGAGATCTACCTGCAGGCGGTGGGAGCTGCGGAGCTGCTGTCACGGAAACCGGGCGGTGACTTCCGACGTGAAGAGGTGCATCCGTGAAACGGCACCAGGTTTATCACATAGTCCGGCGGGAATTTTTGGCTCGCGTCTGCAACAAGGCCTTTATTTTCAGCACGGTGTTGGTTCCTGTGCTGCTCGGCGCTTATACCTTTCTGGTACCCGTCCTCTTTCGCGGCACGACCACGGATGAACTAAGGCTGGGACTGTTGTACGTCTCAGAGGCTTACATGGAGGAGGTGGTCGCGGCTTTGGATCGCATCGAAAGACCGAAGGTCATCGTTGTCGAGCGGCAGGGCGTCTCCTTGGCACAACGCGATGAAGTCCGGGGTCGGTGGTCCGAGCGGGTGAAGCAGGGTGATTTGGACGGGTATCTGATGTTGGAGCCTTCCGAGGAGCTTCCCTTCAATGCTCGTTACTTTGCTAGGGAAACCGGCAACATTGAAATTCTCGTCCGCTTGGAAGACGCCTTGCGTTCGGTTCTACTGCAAGCGGTACTGGAAGGAACGGGAGTACCGCTGGAGAAGGTGGCAAGAGTACAGAGAGCCGAGTTGGAGATTGTCCGCATCTCGGAACGAGGTGAGGAGAAGGGCGGCTTTGGTGCCGCGTTCTTTTCTACGTTCGCCCTCGCTTTCCTGCTCTATCTTGCGGTACTGATCAACGGTCAAGGCATGGCTATGGCAATTGTGGAAGAAAAGGCTTCCCGGCTGATTGAGGTAATCCTGGGAGCGGTCACGGCCATGGAATTCATGACCGGAAAGATCATCGGGGTGATGCTGTCAGGTCTGACCCAGCTCGGGATCTGGGTGGGATGCACCTTGATCGCCGTCCTTTATGCTTTGCCCGCAGTGGCTGTCAGCCTCCCGCCGGACTTGAGCTTGGCAAATTTGGTCAGTCTGGAAATGCTGTTCTATTTCAGTGTCTTCTTTCTCTTGGGTTACCTTCTCTATACGACGATCTTTGCAGCCGTAGCCGCGACCTGCACGAGTACGGAGGAGCTAAGCCAGGCGCTTTTCCCCGCGATGTTACTCCTTATGGTGGCCTTCTTCGGCGTCTTCTTTGCAATTCCAAACCCGGACGCCACGGTTACGAGGGTCTTGAGCCTGATCCCGTTCTTCACGCCGCTCGTTATGTTGGCCCGGATCAATGTGCTCTCCCCTCCTCACTGGGAGATTCTTCTGGGCATCATATTGCTGATCGTAGGCGTCCTGGGGTGCTTTTGGTTTTGTGCGAAGATCTTTCGGTTTGCGCTTCTGCTTCATGGAAAGCGTCCGACTTTTGCCGAGATCGTCCGGACTCTACGAGCCGCCTGAAAGCCTGATAGGGCTTCCACAATGTCCGGTCGGTCGTTGGGGCGGGCATTGCCGCGGATTTTCAGAGGTCGCTTCCGGGCTTCGCCGGGGCACTATTTCCTTCTGGCTCAGGACAGGGGAAAAAGTGTAGCCTTTCCCGAGCACCAAATTGTACGGGCGGAACCGGGGTTTTTCTTTAGGGCGACATCGAGGCGCCTCTATCGCGCCGTTCTGGATAAAGGTTCCGACAAAGGAGGTACTTTTTATGTTCGAGCATCTGGAAATGGCTCCTGCTGATCCTATCTTCGGTCTCACCGAGGCCTTCAAGAAGGACCCGAATCCGGCGAAGATCAATCTCGGAGTCGGGGTGTACCAAGACGAGACGGGCAAAACGCCGATATTCCGGGCAGTCAAAGAGGCCGAACGGAGGCTGGTCGATACCGAGCGGAACAAGAGCTACCTGGGGATTGCCGGCGACACGGAGTTCCTCACGGAAGCAAAGGCTTTGATCTTTCAAGGGGCGGACGATCTGGTGGCGTCCGGGCGGGTGGTGTTGGTACAAACTCCGGGAGGGACGGGCAGTGTACGTGTCGGCGCCGAATTCCTGCGGCTTGCCGCCCCGGATGCGGGTGTCTGGATGAGTGAGCCGACTTGGCCTAACCACCCCAACATCTTTCGGGCTGCCGGCTATAAACCGCAGACGTACCCCTACTTTGATCCGGCGGCCAATCGTCTGGCGTTCGAGCGGATGTTAGAGGCGCTGGAGAGGGTCCCCGAGGGAGACATCGTTCTCCTGCACGGCTGTTGCCACAATCCGACCGGTATCGATCCGAGTCTAGAAGAGTGGGAGGAGCTGGCCTCCTTCCTGGCCGAAAGAAATTTGGTTCCCTTGGTAGATTTCGCTTACCAGGGCCTGGGTGAGGGATGGACGGAGGACTCGC
>JAPXNP010000300.1:0-3478 GCA_033811955.1 Acidobacteriota bacterium | reverse complement strand
GGCGAGAAAGGGACAAATCCGAGCCCAGCTATCCATGGTACTGGAAGGGATCGTCTGCCAGGCGCTCTTGCCCGAGCCGGCGACTCAGCGCGGGTTGTGGCGGTGGAGCGCAGGCGTCCCGCCCTGCGACTGCGGGTACGCCGTTCTCCCACGGCTGCGTTGACGGCCGAGACGGCCGTCCTCCGGTCCGGCGGCCTTCCCACGCGCCACACGGAATTCGTCGCACTTTTCGCTTCAGCTACGTTTGGTGGGATAGAAGGGCGTTCAACCGAACCGAGGAGGCGAAAACTGTGACGAAAATAACCGTAAAGCTTCCACCCGATCTCTACGATAAGGAAACTGAGCAATGTCGGATAGATCGTTTACGTTGACAGATCTCCTGAAGAAGTGCGTCGAGCTGGGCGGAAGTGACCTTCACATCACCGTCGCCTCGCCTCCTCGCGTTCGTCTGCACGGGCAACTTCTACCTTTGCCGTTTCCTCCGCTGACGCCCGCCGATACCAAGCGTCTGGTCTACAGCGTCATGACGGACCAGCAGAAGCACCGGTACGAAGAGGACTTCGAGATCGATTTCAGCTTCGGCATTAAAGACCTGGCTCGCTTTCGCGCCAACATCTTCACCCAGCGGAGCGCGTCGGCCGGTGTTTTCCGGCTTATCCCGTTTGAAATCAAATCCCTGATGGAACTCGAGCTGCCCCCGATTCTCGAGACTTTTACCGAAAAGCCGAGGGGATTGATCCTGGTCACAGGGCCGACGGGCAGCGGTAAGTCCACCACGCTGGCGGCCATGATCGACAAGATCAACCGGGAGCGGAACATTCACATCCTTACCATCGAGGACCCGATCGAGTTCCTCCATCGACACAAGTCGGCCTTGATCAACCAACGGGAAGTTAAGGGCGACACCAAGAGCTTCGCGGCGGCCCTACGCATGGTCCTGCGCGAAGACCCCGACGTCGTGCTTATCGGCGAGATGCGGGATCTGGAGACTATTGAGTCCGCCCTGCGGATCGCGGAAACCGGCCACCTTACCTTCGCGACCCTGCACACCAACTCCGCTCACGCCACCATCAACCGAATCGTCGACTCCTTTCCGCCGCACCAACAGCAACAGGTCCGCGCCCAGCTGTCCATGGTACTGGAAGGGATCGTCTGCCAGGCGCTCTTGCCTCGAGCCGACGGCTCAGGGCGGGTTGTGGCGACGGAGGTGCTCATCCCGAACCCGGGCATCCGCAACTTAATCCGCGAGAACAAGATCCACCAGATCTATTCCATGATGCAGGCCGGCCAGGAAAAGTACGGCATGCACACCATGAACCAGAGTTTGGCGCGGCTGTTTCTGGAGCGAAAGATCACGTACGACGTCTGCGTGTCGCTGTCGTCCAACGTGGAGGAATTGAAGAACATGCTCGAGCGGGCCGGAGTGCGGCCCGTTCCTTCTCAGCAGAAAGTCATGGGAGGCTGATCCATGCCGGTCTATCAGTTCAAAGGCAGAAAGTACGACGGAGGCGTAGTCATCACGGGTGAGCGGGCGGCCGTATCCAAGCAAGCCTTGGCGGCGTTGCTCCGCAACGAAAACATCCTGCCCGTGCAGATCTCCGAGAAGAGGGAATCCAGAGCCCGAGTCGGCTTGTTTGGAGGCGTCCGATCAAAAGACCTGGCCTTGTTTACAAAGCAGTTCTCCGTGATGCTGGACGCCGGTTTACCCTTAATCCAGTGCCTCGATTTGTTGGCGGCCCAACAGGAGAATCCGCTCTTTCGCGGCATCATCAACCAGATCCGGGAGGACGTGGAAGCCGGAATGACGCTGGCGGACGCCATGAAGCGCCACCCGAAAGCGTTCAACGCCCTGTTCGTCAACATGGTGGCGGCCGGCGAAGCGGGGGGTGTCCTCGACGTCATCCTGCAGCGACTGTCCATCTTTATCGAGAAGGAAGTCAAGCTCAAACGTTCGGTTGTCTCGGCCTCCGTCTATCCCGCCATCGTGACGACGGTGGCGGTCATCATCGTCTTCATCATTATGGTCTGGGTCGTCCCGGTCTTTGCCTCTTTGTTCGAGGGGTTGAATGCACCGCTGCCCGCTCCCACCCGGATCGTAATGGCGGTCAGCAACTACGTGGCAACGTTCAGTATTCCAATGATCGTGTTGGCGATCGCGGGAGCACTGGGGCTTCGCTACTACTATGCCACCGAACAGGGAAGGCTGACGATCGACGGTCTGCTGTTACGGATCCCGTTGATCGGCCTTGTGCTTCTGAAGATCGCCGTAGCCCGTTTTTCCATGACGCTTTCGACATTGCTTTCCAGCGGTATCCCGCTGCTGGACGCTTTGGAGATCACGGCCAATACGGCGGGTAACGCCGTCATCGAGAAGCACCTACTGCAGACCCGTAAGGAGGTGGCGGAGGGCAAGACCCTGGTGGAACCACTCAAGCGGGTGAAGCTGTTCCCCTCCATGGTGACACAGATCATCAGCGTCGGAGAAGAAACGGGCGAGCTCGACCAGATGCTGGAGAAACTGGCCGCTTACTACGAAGAGGAATCGGACGCTGCCATTTCCAACCTCATGACCATGATCGAGCCCGTGATGATCGTCTTCCTGGGAGTGGTCATCGGCGGCATTGTCATCTCCATGTACTTACCGATTTTCACGTTGATTCGCCACCTTTCGACGGCGTAAACGGAGTGGAAATTGATGCAGCACATTGTGAGAGATCTCACAGGAGGACAGAACCAGACTTGGGTAGATTGCCTACCCAGGGGGAAACGCCCAAGGCAAAGGATGCAATCAATCTTTAGGTCAGGAAAGGAGTCCAGTATGAGAAGGCAACAGGGTTTTTCACTCATCGAGCTGCTGATCGTCGTAGCGGTCATCGGCATCATCGCGGCGATCGCGGTTCCCAACCTGCTGCGGTCGCGGCAGGCCGCCCAGGAGGCGTCGGCAATTTCGTCTCTGCGGACCTTAGCGACGGCGGAAATTACGTATGCGGCCACCCAAGGCAGGGGAAATTTCGGTGATTTGGGCGATTTGCAGACAGCCGGACTGATTGACGAGCTGCTTGGCGGCGGCGGGCCTAAGGACGGCTATTCGTTTGAGTGCAGTAGTACAAACCAAACGTTCGAGTGCACCGCAACACCGCAGGAGCCAGGAGAGAATGATCTTCGGCGCACCTTGGTGGTGAGGGAAGACTGTGTCATCCGAGACGCAGCCGACGATACGCCTCTCGGCGGCCAAGCCGGCGGGGGCGGGGGCGGCATGATGTAACACCGAATTCAGGATTCGCCCAAGCAAGAAGAACAGGTTCTCTCAAGAAGGGGGGCGGTCAACCGACCGCCCCCCTTCTTCATCTACGCTACCCGTGCGCCGACTGCCCACTCTGCTGCGCGACCCGCGGCCTCATCCTACCGGTTCGACTCACCGTCTACTCGGTCTCCGCAGGCTCGGTTTCGTCGTCGGGTTTCGGCACCGCCTGAAAAC
>JAPXNP010000299.1:0-3479 GCA_033811955.1 Acidobacteriota bacterium | reverse complement strand
GTATTACTTCCGGCTTTACTTTGTCGGGCATGGCCGAAGCGGGCGTTCCGGATCGGTCGCTGTAAGGGAACACGTGAAGATAGGTGAAAGGAAGAGCTTCGACGAGGTCCATGGATTGTCGGTGGTCTCGCTCCGTCTCCCCGGGAAACCCCACGATCACGTCGGTTCCGATACCTGCGTCGGGAAGAAGACGGCGGATGGTCTCGACCATTGAGGCGAACCGGCTCGCGTTGTACGGCCTAAGCATCCTTTGGAGAACATCGTCCGCCCCGCTCTGCAAGCAAAGGTGGAAATGCGGAGCCAAGCGGGAGGTTTGCGCGGCAAGCTCCACGATTCGCATAGACAACCGCATGGGCTCAATGGAACTGAGGCGAATCCAGCCAAGCTCGGGAATCGAACAGAGCCGTTCCACCAACCGGTCCAGGGAATACCGGGGTTTCAAGTGCATCCCATAGGCGCCTATGTGGATTCCGGTCAGAACCACCTCCGGGTATCCCGCTTGGGTCCAGCGCCGCACCTCGGCAAAAACCTCGTCCGGAGGTACACTCCGACTCCCGCCTCGAACCATGGGGACGATGCAGTATGTGCACTTGGCGTCACAGCCGTCTTGGATCTTCACCATCGGCCGCGTGCGGTCCGCCGCCAGCGCCCCGGCCCGCAAGCTCAGATCACGGCCTGGGTGCCTCGAATCCGAGGAATCTCCAGGAGCGTCACTCTGAGTGTCGTCCCCAGCCTTCCAGAGCCCCTCGACCAGAATGGGCAGCTCACTCTTGCGCCGGTTTCCCAGCACCGACCAAACACCCTCAATCCCCCGAAGCGCCCCAGGATCACGCTCCGCATAACATCCCGTCACCACGATGCGGGCGGAGGGATTCTCCCGATGAAGCCGTCGGGTCAGTTGGCGCACCTGCTGATCGCTCCGGTGGGTGACCGTACAGGAGTTGATGACAATCAAGTGCGCCTGCCCCGGCCGGTCAACTTCCTCCCAACCGTTCGACAGGAGCCCGTCCCGAACGACTCCGCTGTCGACTTGGTTGGTCCTGCAACCAAAGGTCGCGATATAGACTTTCCGCTTCCCGTTCACATTGTCACCGGCTGCCGATTCGCCAGCTGTCCGCAGGCCGCGGCAATATCCGCACCGCGACGCTTCCGCAAGTAAACCCCGATCCCGTGCCGACGCAGAACCTCCTGAAAACGCTCCACCCCGGCCTGGTCGGGGGCTCGGTACGGCAGACCGGGGTTTTCGTTGTAAGGAATCAGGTTCACTTTGACGCGCAGACCCCGCAGTAAGGCGGCCAGTCGCTCGGCATCCTGAGGAGAATCGTTCTCACCGGCCAGCAACACGTATTCGATCGTAATGCGCCGCCTGGGTTCCAGCGGAAAGGCCGCCAGGGCGTCCATGAGCTCACCAAGTGACCATTTTTCATTGATCGGCATAATCCGACTGCGAACTTCGTCCGACGCCGCGTTCAAGGATATCGCCAGATTAGGCAGGACGCTCTCCTCCCGCATCATTCGCAAAACCGGTACCACCCCGGACGTGGACAGGGTAATCTTCCGATAGGAGAGATCCATCCCGTCGGCGTCGATCAGGAGGCGGAACGCCTTCATCACATTGCGGTAGTTGTATAGGGGTTCGCCCATTCCCATAAACACAATATTGAATCCTTGAGGGGCCAAACAGCCTTCCCGGATCACCCGCAGCACCTGTCCGACAATCTCGCCGGAGTTCAGGTTGCGCCGAAATCCCATGCGCGCGGTCATGCAGAAAGCACATCCGACGGCACAACCCACCTGTGAAGAAATGCACAACGTAGCACGATCATCATCGGGGATATAAACCGCCTCGATATTCTCACCGTCTTCCAAACCGAACAGAAACTTCACCGACCCGTCCTGCGAGCGGTGGATGGCAAGGATCTCCGGCAAGGCAATCCTATATTCGCTCATCAACCGTTCCCGGAACGTCTTACTTAAGTCCGTCATGGCTCCAGGATCAAAAATCTTTCGGCGATACATCTGAATGAACAGTTGGCGCCCCCGAAAGGAGGCCTCTCCGAGCCGCTGTGCCACCAATTCGAGCTCCGCACGATCCATGCCTACCAAGTTCGTACGGATTTCCCCTCTCCGCTCCATATTCCTGAACGCCTCGAACAATAGTGTACCCCGCGGTTCCGCCCGGCAGTCATATGTCCATTCCCGCAACCATGCTCGCCACTCCCTTTTGATACATTTCCCGGTGCATGAGAATCTCGGTTTTGGGCAGCGGAAGTAGCGGAAACTGCACATACATCGAAACCGAAAAGACCTCCTTGGTCGTCGATGTGGGTTTCGGACGCAGGAGTTTCGCTCGTCGACTTCGCGATGCGGGCCTGCGACCGTCTCGGATCGACGCCGTTTTGGTCACCCACGGGCATAGCGACCATGTCAAGGGAATTCCTCAGCTTTTCCACGACTACAACCCCGTCGTCTTCCTCACCGAGGGGACGCGGGAGGAGGCTTACTGCCTGGCCGAGATGGAACGTTTCGAAACAATACGAGCCGGAGAGCAACTTACGATCGGCGACCTTTGCATCGAGACGTTCCCCGTACCCCATGACGCACTGGAACCGGTCGGCTTTGTGCTCCGCCAAAACGGGCTGCGGGGACTCATCGCCACAGACTTGGGGCACCTGCCCCCTTACGTGGTGGAGCGCACGCGCGGATGCGATTGGATCATTCTGGAATCCAACCACGACATCGATCTCCTCAAGATAGGCCCCTATCCTTGGGAGCTGAAGCGCCGGGTGCTCGGACCTTGGGGACATCTTTCAAACGCCGAGCTCGCCGACTTTCTAGAAGAGGACTTTGACGGCCGAGCCGTTCATCTTTGGCTGGCTCACCTCAGCCGGAAGAACAACCTTCCCGAGCTCGCGCTGGAGACGGCAAGAAGAGCTTTGGCCCGGCGGAGACACGCCGCGGGTTCCCGTCCCCGGATTCACTTGACGGATCAGACGTGCCCTTCCATAGTGGTGGACCTATGATTGCGCGCTACACCCTACCTGAAATGGAAGCCGTCTGGTCGGAAGAGCATAAGTTCCGAGCCTGGCTCAAAGTAGAAATCGCTGTCTGCGAGGTTCTCGCCGAACGAGGCGAAATCCCGCCGGCGGCGGTTCAAGTCATAAAGGATCGGGCCGACTTCACCGTCGAGCGCATTAGGGAAATCGAAGCCGTAACCCGCCATGACGTAATCGCTTTCACCACCGCCGTCGCCGAGAAAGTAGGTCCGGAGTCCCGCTATATTCACTTGGGTTTGACCTCCACCGACGTGGTCGATACGGCTCAGGCTCTTCTTGTCCGGGAAGCGTCAGACCTGATTGAAGGTGAGCTTCTCAACCTTCTGGAGACCTTACGGTCGCAGGCGCTCCGTTACAAGAACACCGTCATGATCGGCCGGACTCACGGGGTCCATGCCGAACCTACGACGTTCGGCCTGAAAT
>JAPXNP010000298.1:0-3493 GCA_033811955.1 Acidobacteriota bacterium | reverse complement strand
GCGGGCCAACTCTAGAGAAAAAGCCCAAATCACACGTCCCCCGTACTGGATGAACAAAGGGATCTGTCGGCAAACGCCGTCCGCGTCTTTGGCCGCATGTAGATGCCCGGCGACAAAAGCTTCCTTTCGGTTGAGCTCCTCCAGCGGTCCCTGCCACTCCATTGCAGGTCCCGCCGTTCCGGGGCCGGGGGCCAAGGCGACTCCTACGACGGTCGGGATGTCATACGTCTCGGGGAAATACTCCTCGAAGGGGTGCGAAAGAAGCAGATCCACGCCGACCAACGCCGGCCGGGCGTTGTATACCGCACTGAAGAGTCGGGCCAAAAGGCTGGGAGGCCACGGCCAGGCACCGATTGCGGCGAGACTGGAGTCGTCGACGGCAACGATGACGATTCGCGGGTCGGGCGGTTCGGTCCCCCGCAACCGGAGGGCGACATCCCAACCCAGAGCGTCGACGTCTTCCAAGACAGCCCAGTGCAAAAGTACAAGTCCGGCGGCGAGGACGACGGGCCACAGCAACCGACCGACTCCACTTTGGTCTAAGTGATGCGTCCAGCGAGACACCCTCATCCTTTTCAGCCCCGCCCGTAACCGGCCCATGCTCTCAAGTGCCCAGACCTTAATTCATGACGGGCGCATTTCCCGGCTCGGCACTTGCCAAATAGATCGTCCGGGTCGGATAGGCGAACTCGATACCTTCCTGCTCAAACCGTTCGTACAGAAACAGGTTGACCACTTGCTGTACGTCCAAGGCGAAGTTGTAGTCGGGCCGAAGAACCCAGTAGACGATCTCAAAAATCAGGGAGAAGTCTCCGTAGCTCACAAAATGGCAGCGGTCAAACCGGGTTTCCTCTTGCCTCTCTATCGCTTCCCTGACAATGTCTGGAATCGCCCGAAGCTTGTCAGGAGGTGTCTGGTAGGTCACTCCGACGGAAAAGACCATTCTCCTTTCCTGCATTCGCTTGTAGTTCTTAATCCGGCTCCGTAGCAGATCATTGTTCGAGAAGATGAGCTGTTCGCCGGAGAGGCTTCGCACTCGGGTCGTTTTCAGGCCGATATGCTCAACCGTTCCGAGGAGATTGTCAATCACGACGAAGTCGCCGACCACGAACGGTTTGTCAAAAAGGATGGAAAGAGACGCAAAAAGATCCCCCAAAATGTTTTGCGCCGCCAGGGCTACAGCGATACCCCCGATGCCGAGACCGGTGACCAGCGACGTGACGTCCACACCGAGGTTCTCCAGCGCCACCAATAGAAGAACCGACCATAGGACGAGCCTCCCCAGAAACGTCAACGCGGTGCTGGTGGCGAGACGGGAGCTTTCCTCCTCGATCTCCAGCCGAACGAAGTGCTCAACGATGTACGCCAGAATAGTATTTAGCCACAGGCCCATCTGAAAAAAGAGGGCCAGCAGGACGAACACGTTGAGGGTCTTCGCCAGTGGCACGGGGAGGTAAAGCGAACGACAGGCAAACCAAAGAGCGATCAGCAAAAGGAAGATGAATTTTGTCCGCCCGAGGCTCTGCGCCAGAACGTCATCGATTCGGGTAGTCGTCCTTTCGGCCAGGCGCGTGAAGTACCGGACAAGTAGCTTCCGCAGTCCCAGAAGGATCGCCAGAACTACGCCGAAGCTGACGGCGAAGGCAATCCACGCGGTACCGGAGTTGTTGGTGAGGAGCTCCCAGAAAATATCAATCATGGATTCCATGATCGGTCAAACCGTCCTTTCCTTAATAAGGTCAAAAAAAGGTGACATTTCCGAAGTGCGAGCGCCCGAGCGACAGGCAACTTCTTTAGGAGCCGTGCTCGGAGGAATTGTGGGCGTCTCCGGCTCCACCGATCTGTCGACGTCTTAGCTTACCGGAAACAGCTTCTCCATAACGGGAGATTACCAGGAAGTGATGCTGATCACGCATCGGCCTGGTGGGTTCGCGTAGAGTTTCCGTCCAGGGGTAAAAGAAATATGATGAGGAGAAGGCGCCCTTCTAACGGATTTTCGCTGATTGAGCTACTGATCGTCGTAGCCGTCATCGCGATCGTCGCCGCCATTGCGGTTCCGAACTTGATCCAAAGCAAGAAGGCGGCCAACGAGGCGGCTGCGATCGCCCACATCAGGACCTGGTCTTCCGCTCAGGAAATCTATCTGACGCGATATGCTGCCTACGCCTCATCCGAAGGGGAGCTGCTTGAAGCCGGTTTGGTCGGTAGCCAAGATCCGGAGCGCTTAGGCTACGTGTTCAGCATCGACAATCCTCCCGGCCTCCGCACGGCTTGGTGGGGCAGCGCAGCCCCTCTGGAACCGGGTGTCTCTGGAGACCGTTACTTTTATATCGATCAGACAGGTGTTATCCGGTGCTCACTCGAGGGACCCGCAGGTCCCGAGTCTCCTCCACTCGATTCGGGACGGCCTCAAGACTGAGAAGCCGGACCGGAAAAGCCGGTATACCGATGGCTGTGGTAGAGTTGTGAGCCGGGTCACATCTCGACATGCCGACTGCCGATAGGCTGCCGCAGCCTTGAGTAGGATGACGACTCCTCCGGTGCACGAGCGCCGTCGCCGGCCCACTCCGCCTGTATCGCGCTACCTGTTTTGGGGGCGCCGACGCCGCCCTCCTGCAGGCACGGGGGGTAACTACTATCTGGACCGTCCGGCGCCCGAGGCGCTGAAAAGCGCGGTGCTGCTCATCTGTCTTTCCGCGCTCGACGCCCTGCTTTCCCTCTGGTTGTTCTCGACCGGACATTTCCACGAGCTGAATCCCCTGTTGAGATGGGGTCTCGAACTGGGAGACGGCGTCTTTTTCGCAATCAAGATGGGTTTGACCGTGACGGCCGTGTTTGTGCTGCTAATCCACTGGAACTTTGTGATCGCTCGCCGGCAACTTCGAGTTGTCTGGCTGATCTGGACCTTGAACGTGGCGTACTTGCTGGCCGTCTTTTACGAGACTCTGCTGCTGATCCGATTCGCCTGACTCGTCTTCCCGGAGCCGGTCACCTCCCGATTTCCCCCGAAGTCTGGGAGGCGGCGGGGTGCACCGAACTAGGTCGGACCCTTTGCCTGCTTTCACGTTAAGGAAATCGAAAAGCGTCACAAGTCGAAGGTGGGCAGTCAGAAAAGCGAATTCTCGAAGCTCCAAATCGTGAGCGCCCGGCGTAGCCGTTCCGGAATTCGCGAACTTGGGCCGGCTCCGTTACAGCGTCTTCTATGACTGGCGTGCTGCCCGGGTCGCAGGTACCGCAAGCTCCGGACACGCTAGATTGATAGAAACCTCTCCGCTCACACCGTCGGGAAGGCTTCGTAGGGGTCCAGCCTCCGGAGAAAGAAGGAGGAAACCGGCAGATTCAACGAACGGCCGAAAGCTCCCGGCGCAGCCGGCGGTACACGCTCTCCTCGAGCGGCCGTTTGAGCTCGAAACGGAACCTCCGTGTTTGCAGCAGGTCCTGGGCACCTCGCTCGTATACTTCGACTTCCAGATCATAGCGCCCGGTGGAAAGA
>JAPXNP010000297.1:0-3497 GCA_033811955.1 Acidobacteriota bacterium | reverse complement strand
ACGCCGCCGGCCGTCTCCACGAGCCCCCAGTCGTAGTGTTGCAACCGCCCCCAAGCCGCGTCGATCCGCTTGAGCTCCACCGGCCGGCCGGCTCGGCGCGCCGCGGCCATCGGAGCCAGGGGTTCCGGGTATACGTAGGGTGCCACCTGTTCGGCAGGGTCGTCGACACGCGCGGCTTCGGCCAACAGCCGGGCGTCCGGCGAAAACCGGCCTGGAGCGCCCCTCCACCCGGTCTCTACCGGCTTCATGACCCCAACACGGTAGCCGGAGTCCGTCAGAAGTCTAGCCAAACCCGCCGTCACCACCGTTTTGCCGACGCCGGTGTCGGTACCGGTAATCATCAGTCCCTTCATGCCTTTCCCTCCCGAGCCAGCCGTTCCATCTCGGGCAGGGCTGCCTCAAAAGCCGCTCCTAGAATCACGAGCATCTCTTCCAACTCGCCCTCGCTTACCGCAACGGGGGGCATGAAGATGAGCACTGATCCCACCGGGCGGATCAGTAGGCCGCCCCGGCGGGCTTCCCGCGCAACAACAAAGCCCACCTGAGCGGAATAGGGAAACGGTCGTTTCGTCTCTCGGTCCGCCACCAGCTCAATTCCGACCATAAAGCCGGCTTGCCGTACCTCGCCCACGTACGGGTGCCCTACCAAAGGTTGCAGAACTTTCCGTAGCTTCTCGACTCTCGCGGGAAGAAGAGGTAGGAGTGGAAGCAGCTTGTCAAGGCAGGCCAAAGCTACGGCGCAACCCAGCGGATTACCCGTGTAAGAATGGCCGTGGAAGAAGGTCTTCCTTTCGTCGACGTCGCCCAAGAAGGCTTCAAAGATCCGCTCGGTCGTCAAGGTCGCCGCCAACGGCAGGTAACCTCCCGAGATTCCCTTCCCCAGGCAGAGAAGATCGGGAACCACATCCTCCGCCTCGCAGGCGAACAGGCGGCCGGTTCTCCCGAAACCGGTAGCAACTTCGTCCACAATCAGCAGCACGTCATATCGTTCGCACAGCCTGCGGAGTTCACGAAGAAACCCTGGAGGAGCGGGGATGATTCCGCCGGAACCTTGCACCGGCTCGATGATCACGGCCGCCAATTCGGCGGCCCGCTCGTGCAGAACCTTCTCGACCTGCTTCAAGCTTTCCCGCTTGCATTGCTCCGGGTCTCCGCTCTCGCTTCGATAGGGATACGGGTACGGCACGCGGGGATGTCGAGGGAGTAACTCCAGGAAGGGCCAATGAAACAACGGGTCGGGAGCCACTCCCACCGCTCCCATGGTGTCGCCGTGGTAGTTATTGAAAAAGCCCAGGATAAAGCGCTTTTCCGGGCGGCCTTCATTCGCCCAGAACTGGACGGCCAGTTTCAAGGCGATCTCCACGGCGGCGGCGCCGCAGTCGGAGTAGAACACCCGACTCAGCCCCTTCGGGACTACTTCCACGAGTCGCCGGGCGAGTACGATCGAGGGCACATTCGCCTGTCCCAGTAGGGTGGAGTGGGCGACTTCCCGCAATTGAGCCTCAATCGCAGCGTTCAGCTCGGGGACGTTGTGCCCGTGAACGTTAAGCCAGATCGACGAAGTGCCGTCGTAATACCAGTTACCCTGAACGTCTTGCAGCTTTGTCCCGAGCCCACGCCGGACAATCAGAGGCTGCTCGGCAAGGTATTGCCGCATGTGGGTGAACGGATGCCAGACGTGGGCCTTGTCCCAGGCCGCCAACTCCGCCGGATCCGGAATCTTCCCTTCACTTCGCTGTGCGCACATAGGTTCTCGTCCTTCCCGCAGTCATTTGAATCCACGTCACTTTCAAGCCCACAACTCGTTCCGGCGACGGCTTCACTCATACGTTGCCTGCAACCGGCCTTCCGAAAGAGGTCGGCGCTTTGAATTACCAGCGAATGACGGCCGCCGCCGTCAGTAGTCCGACCCCAACCGACGTCAGGAGTACGAGATCGCCGGTTTTAAACCGATCAGACACCAAGCCCAAGGCCAGCGGAATGGTGGCGGCGGAGCTGTTGCCGATTCGGTCGACAACCTGTATCGTCTTTTCGGCGGGCACGCCAAGACGGCGGCGCGCTTCCTCGACCACCCGACTGTTCGCCTGGTGTGGTACCCACCAAGAGACCTCCGCCACCGAGACTCCAGCTTGAGCGAGAACATTTCGTCCGGCTCCGACCATGCCTAAGACCGCCCGGCGAAAGAGCGCCTTCCCGTCCCGCAGATACATCCAGTGCTCACCGTTCCCGACTCTCTCCGCTGTTAGAGGACGTCGGCTCCCTCCGGAAGGAATGAAAAGGTCGTCCCAGCAGGACCCGTCCGACCCAACCCACCAGGCCACAAGCTTTCGGCTCCGCCCCGTCCTTCCAACCACGGTAGCTCCCGCGCCGTCGGCGAATAGAGCCGACGTCTTGGCATCCCCGGGATCGATGCGGCGACTCAGCACGTTCGCAGCGACCACCAGCGCAGGTCCTTCGCGGACCCTAAGGTAGCCGTCCGCCAGCGCCAACCCGTAAAGAAATCCGGAACAAGCCCCCGCGAGATCAAGCGCGCCGGCCCCCCGCAATCCGAGGCGGTGGGCTACCACCGGAGCCGTGGGAGGGAGCAAGTGATCGGGCGTGCTAGTCGCCAAAAGGAGGAGCTCCACCTCACCAGGGTCCACTCCGGCGTCGGCCAAGGCCGCCTCGCCGGCCTTCACGGCCAGGTCGCTGGTCGCTTCTTCGGGACCCGCCAGAGGTCGGCGCTGGATTCCCGTGCGCTCACGAATCCAGCCGGCTGGGAGACCAAGCCGCTGTTCCGTCTCCTCGGCCTGCTCGCCCCCTTGAGGAAGGAAGTGTCCCAGACCCAACAACGTGGTCTGCAACTGAAGTCGCCGGCGGGTTAGCTTGCGTGCTGCCGAAGGATCAAATTCGCGTCCCGTCATTGCGCCTTCCTTTCCCGTCGTCTGTTGTCCGCCGGAGGAAAGACAGCCAAGGCGGCATCGATGTCATCGAAGCTCTGGGTCGCCATGGGTGACAACCTGATGCGACTCGTCCCGGGCGGCACCGTGGGAGGGCGAATCGCCGGGGCGACAACTCCTCCTTCCTCCAGAGCACGTGAAAGACGGAGTGCCTCGCCGGGCGATCCCACCAGCACGGCCAACATAGGTGCCGGCTCTTCGTGGCGCACCGCATACCCCGCGCGTTCAAGGCCGATCTTCAAGCGTTCCACCAGCTCCTGTTGGTGTCGCCTTCGCTCTTCTCCCTCCGGGGCCGCCACCAGCCGGAGAGCTTCGATCGCAGCGGAAGCCACCGGAGGAGCCAAACCCGTGCTGTAGACAAATGACCGTGCCCGGTGAACCAGGAACTCCACGAGTGAGGATGCACCAACTGCGGCGCCTCCCTGGGTCCCGAGAGCCTTGGACAAGGTGACCAGCTGCAAGGGGACACGATCCGCCAGTCCCAGGTAATGCAGCGTTCCCCGGCCCTCCGGGCCAATGATCCCCGTTCCGTGAGCATCGTCGACAACGAGAAACAGC
>JAPXNP010000296.1:0-3500 GCA_033811955.1 Acidobacteriota bacterium | reverse complement strand
TCTTCCGGAGGCAAGCTTTGATAACGCCGGAAGGCCGGGGCTTCTTCGGCCAAGTTCTCGGCCAGCCTCTGCGGAACCGGAAAGAACTCTACGCCGGCGTAAAGATCTTCGGTATTCTCGCGGAAAACCACCAGATCGATGTCATCGCGATAGTTAAGAGGGTTCCCCAGGAAGGCTCGACACGGTCGCAAGCAGACAAACAAATCAAACAGTTGCCGCAACCGCACAATAGGAGACCGGTATCGCCGTCCGGTTCCCCTCAGCCGAGGATGCAGCTCCTTCTCGGCCGCCGCACCCGGTTTCGAAGTGATGGCTCCAAACAGCGCCGCATCTACAGTCTTCAACAGCTCGATCGTGCGCTCCGGCAATGCCTCCCCTTCTTCGCACCAAAAACGCCAGCCGATATCGCCGGGCACATAGTCCGCGTCAAACGACAGGCGGTCCAATACGATCCGGGCGGCTTCCAGCACCTCCGGACCCACTCCGTCTCCCGGCAACCAAGCGATTCGATACTTCGGCATTCTCCACTCCTTTTCTGGAACCCTGCTCGTGTGATCGGGCTCCGGCGCCGGAAACCCTACCGGACCCGGCCACCGGATTCCCTGGTGCTGATCCAACTCGCGACCGCACCCACCATGCTCTATTCCACCACCTTTCCCGACTGCCCGACAGTACCCGAGTATAATCGCGGCGATGGGAAAGGTCCGCGTCCTTCCCGAGGTACTGACCCGCCAGATTGCCGCCGGAGAGATCGTCGAACGACCGGCTTCCGTGGTTAAGGAGTTGGTGGAGAATTCTCTCGACGCCGACGCGCGGTCAATCAAGGTCCAAGTGGAAGCCGGGGGTGTACGGAGCGTCCGGGTCCTCGACGACGGTCGTGGAATGTCGGCGGAAGACGCGCAACTGGCCTTTGAACACCACGCCACCAGCAAGATCGGCACTTTGGAGGATCTCCAACACATTCGCACGTTGGGCTTCCGTGGAGAAGCTTTACCTTCCATCGCTTCAGTCTCCCGGGTTCGGCTGCGCACGGCGGATCGGGAAGCACCGGGCGACGGGCCGACAGCGGGGACGGAACTGCAGTACGAGGCTGGAAAGCGCCTGGCGTGTAACGTCGTCTCGTGGCCGGGGGGAACGGAGATCTTGGTGGAAGATTTGTTCTTCAACGTACCGGCTCGAAGGAAATTCCTCCGCACACCCGCCACCGAGTTGGGCCACATCAGCCGTTTGGTGACCGCTTACGCCTTGGCGTTCCCCGAAGTGGAGTTTCGGTTGTCGCAGGGCAACCGGATGCTCGTCGACGTCCCGGCTGTTGCGACCCTCAGAGAGCGTGCCTTCCAACTCTTCGGGAACGAGTTGCTCGACGCTATGGCTCCTTTGGAGCACGAACAATCAGGTGTCCGAGTGTCGGGCCTCGTCTCCCTGCCTCACGAACAACGCAACAGTTCCAATTGGCTTTATCTCTTCGTCAACCGAAGGCTGGTGCGCGACCGGCTCATCACGTACGCCTTGCGCCAAGCCTACCGGGACGCCATCCCCGCGGCCGCCTATCCCGTCGCCGTTCTTTTCGTCGATGTGGATCCGACCGAGTTGGACGTGAACGTTCACCCTACGAAATCCGAGATTCGGTTCCACCGATCCCAAGACGTTTTTCGTGCCGTTCTCAGCTCGGTGGAACAAGCTCTCTTAAGGTGGTCCACCCGTTTGACCGGCGTAGCCCGCTCGTTCCCTCTGCAAACCGGCCGGAGTTCCCACCCCCACGGTCAGCCGGGACTCCTGGAACGATTCCAGAAACGGATCGGCTCGGCGAATGGAAGAGACCTCGCTGAACTATGGCTGGCGCAGACGGAAGAGCCGAAAGGGAGTTTTTTGGCGAGTGAGGCGGCATCGCACACCGAAGTCCAGTCTCTCGAGATACGGGACCCGTCGCCGGAGGCATCCCGGAAGGAGCCGAAGTCGCCCGGGGCCGATGAGGCGCAGACCCAGCCGGCACTTCAGCCGCTTCCAAGCGTCAAAATCCTGGGCCAATTTCTGGAGAGCTTCATCGTGGCGACAGTGGCCGACGCCATCCTGGTAATCGATCAGCACGTGGCGCATGAGCGGATCCTGTTTGAGCGCTCCCTCGAGCGATTGGACGATCGGAACGGCATGGCGGTCCAACGCCTGCTGACCTCTCAGACGGTGGAGCTCGATCCTCCGCAAAGGGCGGCCGCGGAGCGACTGGTCGATTTGCTCAACGCCAACGGGTTTGAAGTGGAGTGGTTTGGGGAAACGACCTTGTTGGTTCGGGGAGTTCCTGCGCTCGCTCCGCAACTGTCGGCCGGAGACGTCATCCGTAGCCTGCTCGACGAGATGACGGAGCGGGACGACATGCCGCTGCAGGGCGAGGCCGACGACCGCTTCTTGAGGGATTTTCGAAAGCACCTGGCGGTGTCGCTGGCATGCCGGGCGGCGGTAAAGGTCAACACGCCCTTGTCCGAAGCGAAGATGGAGTGGATGGTCAACGAATTGTTGGCCTGCCGTAACCCCTACACCTGCCCCCACGGACGTCCCGTAGTCCTCAAGTTGACGTTGGAAGAATTGTTGAAGGCCTTCCAGCGCATTTGACGCTCTCACATACAGTGCTCGGGGTGATCTTCCGCTCCTCCACACACGCCACACACCGGGCAGAGTCTATGCATACATAGTGCTTCTCCAAGCTTCCAGAACGATCTGTGCCCCTTCGAGGCGGAAGAACCGGTGCATCGGAAGTTCAAAGAATTCTCGCCTTTTCTGTTTTCGACGGATAGACTAGTGGGCGCCGAGAGGGGGAAGGAAGGGTTCTATGGAAGCCCAGACCCGGCGGCACCTCTGGCGGGGTGTCGGCGTGTACATGTTGTTCGGAATCAGCTGGATGGTGGCTTCCGATCTGCTCGCCGGGCTGGCCTCCGAGGTGGGTGTCGGGCTCCAATTCTTCCACGCCGCCGCCGGTGTCGTTTTCGTGTTTCTGAGTGCCGTCTTTTTGGGACTTTGGGGCTCTCGCCTTCTGCATCACCAGGGGACAGCGCAAGAGTCTCGGGAATTTCGCCGAGAGCAGTTCGAGTCGCTGCTACACAATTTGCCCGGGGCCGTCTACCGGTGCACTCTGGAACAGGACCGAGTCTTCGTATTCCTCTCCGACGGATGCTCGGAGTTGACGGGCTATCCTGCGACCGCGTTGATGGAAGGCCGTCCCACAGGTTTCTCGTCTCTCATTTCCCCCTCTCATCAGTCTTATGTAAAGGAGATCTTGCAACAGGCGCTTACCCGAGGGGGTTCCTACGAACTTTGCTACCCGATTCGCCGCGCCGACGGTACAAAGCGCTGGATCTGGGAGGTAGGGAAGGTGTCCACCAACCCTGTTGGAGGCCCACGTTTGGAAGGATTCCTATTGGACGTGACCGAGGAAGAACACGAAAGACAACAAGCCCGCGACGAGTCGCGGCAGGTTTTAGCATTCAACGAGCTACTTACCACTATCC
>JAPXNP010000295.1:0-3505 GCA_033811955.1 Acidobacteriota bacterium | reverse complement strand
GGGGCCGGCGGAGCGGAGCCGGAGAAACCGTTTTCTCCTACCGACGTGCCGATTTGACGACACACTATGCAAGTTTCGGTTCTCCGGCGTCTGGGAACGTCCTATTATATGGATAGACAGCTCCAAAAGGGCCGGTGGGTCGATGCAGTGCAGGCTTCAGTCACTTTACGCGGGCCGGGTGCGGGCATTGCTCGACCCTGGGAATCGGCTCTAAGCCCCACAAGGAGGTGCAGCCATGGTCCGGTTGGAACTGACGCCGGAGAAAGCGGGGGTGTTGCGGGAAATCCTTTCGATTTTTCTGTCGGACCTGCGCATGGAGGTCGCCGACACCGATTCTTGGGAATTTCGCCAGACTCTCAAAGAGCAGGAAGAGTTCTTGAAAAGCCTGCTGGAGCGGCTTCCATCGCCGGCCGGCCGGCGGGAAGCGGAGCCGGGCGCCTGATCCTTCTGTCGAGCTTGGCCGTCGGCGCCCCGTGACGAGGTGTCGGTTTGAAGCCTCCGGGCCTAGTGCAGCCATTTGTACCGAGATTCGACCGAGGTCTCGGCGCGGGCGAATGTGGCTCCGGCGGGAAGTTTCGGGCTGTTTCCATTCCTCCACGGTTCTGAACGGATTTCTGATCCGGCTGGAAGGTGAACGGCGGCTCCGGCATACTCGATCCCGTATGTTCACGGCAGATTCATCGGGTCCTTCCGGACGCCCTGAAGCTCCTGCTGAGTGGCAAGACCTATTGCGACGCCCATGGTCCGGTTTGCTTCTCTTAGTCGGTGGGCCGGATACGGGAAAGACCACTCTTTCCCGGTTCCTGTACGACGAACTGAACCGGCTGGGGATTCGGACGGCTTTGTTGGATGGGGACCCGGGCCAAAGCACCTTGGGACCTCCGGCCACGATGACGGTGGGACTTCCCCGCGGGCCGGCGGCGGAAGGAGCACGGTGGCTGCGGTGGCGGAGGTTTGTGGGAGCCGTCTCTCCGCGGGGGCATATGTTGCCGCTGTTGGTGTCGGGAGCGCGTCTGCTGGGGGTTGCCTTGGAGGCCGGCGCCCAGGTCGTCGTTTACGACACGAGCGGCTTGGTGGATCCGGCGCAAGGGGGAACGGCGCTGAAGTGGGCGAAAATTGATCTTTTCCGACCGCGGGCTGTGCTGGCTCTGCAACGGGAGCGGGAACTCGAAGCCTTGTTGGGGCCCTTACGCCGGCTGGCCCCGGACCGGCTGATCGAACTTGCCGTCTCCGCTTCAGTGACTCGGCGAACCATCGAAGTGAGGAGGGCACATCGGGCCGCCCGGTTCGGACGTTACTTCCGCCGGGCGGAGGAGCGCTCGTTGTCGTGGGAACACTACGCCGTGTTCCCGGCGTCGAACTTTGTTCGGCATGGTCTCGTCGGGCTGGAAAACGCCGACGGCTTCCTGGTGGCTCTTGGTATTGTCCTCGACACCGATCCTTCGCGGCGGACTCTTCGTGTACTCACGCCGGCTCGGTCTCTTGAAGCGGTGCGGGTGATCCGGGTGGGGCGGATTTGGGTGGACCCGTGGACGTTCCAGGACGGCAAGGTTTCCTAGAAATTGGAGACACGCACGAATTTCGGCTCTAAGTCACCGAAAATGAAGGCTTGGGGCGTGCGTCTGGTACTTTTTTCTTCGGTCGAGAGTCAAAGAAACGGTCGTCGTTTGTACGAAGCGCTTGCGATCGGGGAAAGGGGCCGACTTGCAGTTGCACGGGTTCGAGACACTGTCGGCTGAGCCGGCCGACACCGCTTCGGCGGCCGGCGCTGCAACCGGCTGAGCCGGCCCGGTGGAAGGAACTTCAAAATCGGCGTATCCTCCTATTGATCAGGACGATACCGTTCATCCCTCGACGAAAGTTCGGTTTAGACCTATCCTCCGCTGGGACGCTCCATCCGAAAAAACTGCTGGATTGAGTTTGCAGGCCTTCATTTTCAACGGCTTAGAACCAGAATTCGTGCCTGTCGCCAATTCCCCTCGCCCGGACTTGCCCGGAGGAAGATGTACGCTCTTACCGCTTACCCTCTTTACCCTCTATTGGGCACAGCCCCCTCAGAAACCGGGGTGGGCGCCGATCTCCAGAACACCTGCCCGCTGGCGCGCCGAGACCAGCCGCCCGTCACTCAGTACGCCGACGAGGGCTACGGCGCTTGCGTCGAAGTCGACGGGATGCGCAGTAAGCCGTGCGGTATTAAGTAACCAAGTCCTCTGAACGGGATTGCGCATGATCAGACCTTTGGAATCCCCCACCGGGTTCCCTGCGACGTCCGCCTCAGCGACAAAGGGCGCAACCAACAGGTCGCCGGAGCGCAGAGCTAGCAGCGCGGCGGGGACCACCCTGCCCGAAGCCGGCGTCGAATAGTCCAAACCGAAGATCTCGCCGTCGGGTCGGCAAACCTTCAGCTGTGAGCTGTCCGCGTAGAAGTAAACGTTTCCGGCTCCATCGACGGCCAGAGGCGTGGTATCGAGGCCGTTTACCCGAGACCGCAACTCCGCCTCGTCGCCCGGGAGGGGCAGCGAGCAGTCAACCTGTCGGATATCACCCCCCTCTCCGAGCAGGAAGACGGGTCGAAACTCTCCCACTCCGGCCGGACTCTTGCGAAGGATCTCCCGAGCGCGCAGATGAAACGCCTCGTCAGTGGCGAGCAGCACCAGGTCGTCTCCCGAAGGCTCCACCCGGTGGATGGTGAGGCTGCGGGGCAGATGAGAGGCCTCTTCCAGCGCCCCGTCCGGGCCGAATCGAAGTACGTAGGTGACAGGTGCCTTCGTGTCGGAATTCAGGGTGACGCCGAGGAAGTGGATTCGACCGTCGGCGGTGACGGCGAAATCCCGGGGCCGGGCGGCGGGGTCCCTGTAGCCGGGGATGTGCGGCATCGGATCGATCCGGAGGACCTCCTCACCCGCCAAATCGAACGCCCTGAGCCGCCGGTCGGCCGATGAGAGGACCCAGATCCGATCGTTGTACACCTTGATGCCGAACATGCTGACCGGCTCAGTCAGAGTGACGGTGAACAGGGATTCCGGCTGTGCTTGAAGACGGGGGGAAAAGCTCGTCAGAGACAAGACGACTGCTAGCAGCAATCTCATATCGAGCCTCCAATCATTAGATTATACCTCAGCGCCGGGTTTACTCCGTTCCACCGCGGAGACTTCGCTAAGGCGCCACGACCTGCGGCACCACAGGGTCTCCGCGACCGGAACGGACTCCCAACCTCTGCGGTACTTGTCGGTGCCGGCTGCATGGCTTCGGGTCACTACCAACAAGGGTAATCATTGACCCATGTTGTGGTATAGGATTCGCCCGGGCAGTTTGAGCAATTGATCGGGTAAGTCCAGGCCACGTTACATACCGAGCACTCCCAGTAGTTCCAATAGCAGATCTGCTCGTTGAATAGAAGGACCTCGCCGTCGCAACACTCAACCCTCCACATAGTCTCAGCCATTGACTTGCGCTCACATCCCCAATAGTCGCAGGGGGGATCCTGCGCCGTAGCACCTGTCAT
>JAPXNP010000294.1:0-3511 GCA_033811955.1 Acidobacteriota bacterium | reverse complement strand
CGCGGATTCTCCGGGCATGGCTTCTTCCGAGAAGCCCATGCTGTGCAGGACCTGGCCGGCCAAATCTTCGGCGGAAGGTTCCCACTCCAGAGGACCCGGTCGGGCGCAGGGCAGAACCTTCAGTTGCCAGCGATGTTCGATCTCTTCGCGAACCATGTCGTATCTGTCCTCGTTGGCCAAGGGGCCACTGAGAAACAACGGTTTGGTCTCCGGCCACTCGATCTCCCGCAAGAAGCTGCGGAAGTGTAGCACCGCCTCCGGGTAGGGTAACGGGTTGTAAACCAGTACGTCGGTCAGCGCCTGGAAAGTTCGATCTTGAAGCAGCGCTAGATTGCGCGTATGTGCCAGCCCGTCGGCCAGCTCGACCAGGTGAATGTCCGCCGGGCAAGAGCGCAAGTACTGTAGGGAAAAGGCCGTAGTCTCCCGAACGAAGTCGGGTACGGGCAAGCTCACGTCGGAGACCACCCCGAGGGTGTCGACGAAGTCGAAAGCCTCCGTTTGCCCCCGCTGCACCCGGAATCTGCAGGGAGCCTCACCGCCGGTGGGAAACCGTACGTCCCGATCCAGCAGACAAGCCAAACTGTCCCGAAAACAGGCGGTGCCCGACTTCTTCTCCATGGTTACCCGGTACCCTCGGGACCGCAGCTCACGGGCCAAAGCCCGGACGCACAACGTCTTCCCGGCTTCGGTGGCGAATCCTCCCACGACGATCTGGCGACTTCGGCGGACCGCGTTTTCCACGATGGGAACGAAGGGAGAACGAGGCAACCGCCGCAGGTTCCAGGGACGTGCGTCCCTGTCCACCAAGACGCCGTGGACGAGGACGCGAACCCGCTCCTGGGGAGGGATACCGGCGTTGACAAAACCCAGGCAATTAACTCCAAAAAGGCTGTCCGCAACGAGGCCCCCACGAACCACCCCGTTGGGTACCCCCGTTACGGGGTGCTGGAGGCCCCCGATCAGGAACGGGCCGGCGTAGCGGTTTCCTACCGCCCCAAGACAGAGACCCGACCGGACGCCAAGGTATTCGAGCTCGAGATCCGCCTCCCGGCCGAGTACCAGGCGCTCCAGGGTGCTTGCGTTCTTCACCGAACATCCCGCGGGGATCGGCTCGAGGATTTCAGCGAAAACGATGTCGTTCAGACCGGCTTCGCGCTCCGGGTCGTAGCGTAAGGAGCCGTCGTTGAAGACCGTCGAAGGTGCGTTTCTCAGCAGGCCCCCGATGATGAGCTCCTCCAGATGCACCCGTGCCGTTTTCACCATAGGCTGACTTCTAACTAAAAAGTGAGGCGTTGCTCCTCGCCGGCTTCCAGGGCGACGCGCTTGGTCCGTTCGCCGTAAGCGACCGTACATTCGACCGGCACGGTCGCACGCAACGTTGCCTCGACCGGCTTTCCCTCGCGCCAGGCCAGGTTCGCCGTCAGACCTCCCCGCGCCCGAAGGCCGATCACCTCTCCCTCTCGCCAGGCCGGCGGAAGAGCGGGAAGAAGTCGCAGAAAAGGATTCCCCTCCGAATCCGTTTCGTGGCTTTGCAAAAGCATCTCCGCAACGGCCGCCACGGCACCGAAGTTGCCGTCGATCTGAAAGGGAGGGTGGCTGTCGAACAGGTTGTCCAGGGTGCTCTTGTCCAACAAAGCTACAAGGTTCTCGTACGCTCTGGCGCCGTCTCCCAGGCGGGCGTACAGTCCCGTGATCCATGCGCGGCTCCAGCCGGTGTGTCCTCCCCCATGCTCTAAACGGTAGCTTAGGGAGGCCTCCACCGCACGTTTCATCTTGGCGTCCCGCAACGGCAACACTTGGTTGCCCGGGTAGACGCCCAGCAGGTGACTGATGTGCCGATGGCCCGGCTCGGGCTCTTCGTATTCCTCTCTCCATTCCATGAGACGCCCTTTGCTGTCGACGCCGGGCAGGTAGAGTTCCGGCAAGACGTCTCGGACCCGGCTTACCAAAGGGTCGTCTTCACGATGGAGAACGCCGGCGGATTCCAGCAAATCGGTGAAGGTCTGTCGGATCAAGTATTGGTCGAACGAATTCCCCAGATTCACCGCCGCCGTTTTGGGACCTACCGACGTGCTGTAAGTAAAGCTATTCTCCGGGGAGGCTGACGGCCCGGCCACCCATAGCCCGGTAGCGGGGTCCCGCTGGAGCCACGAAAGACAGAACTCAACGGCTTCCACCTGCAGCGGCCAACCGCGCCGGGAAAGAAACTCCAGATCCCGCGTAAAGCGCCAATGCTCGACGGCGTGGGTGACCAGCCATTGCCATGAGAGAAAGCTGCCGCCCCAGTACACTTCACTACTCATCAGACGTGCTTGCGCCCAGACGTCGGTGGCGTGGCCGGTGGCCACCCCTCGGCAACCGAGCCGGCGGGCCATTTCGCGTCCGGCGGGGACGAGCATCTCGATGAAGTCCATCAAGGGGAGGTGGAGCTCTGAAAGGGCCGTAGGTTCGGCCGGCCAGTAATTCATTTGCAGGTTGATGTTCAGGTGGAAGTCGCTGCTCCAAGGTGGTTCCAGGAACGGATTCCAGATTCCCTGCAGATTGGCGGGCAGGGTCCCGGGACGGGAGGAAGCCGCGAGAAGGTACCGGCCGAACTGGAAATAGGTTTCCAGCAAATCCGGATCCTGACCTCCGGCCGCCAGCCGTCGACGCCGCTCGGCGGTGGTGAGGCGGTGGATCTCCTCCGGTGTCTCTCCCAAATCCAGCCGGCACCGGGACAAGTACTCGCGTACCTCTGCACCCGCCCGCTCGATCAGCGTGGAGACCGGGATCTTGTCGATTCGGTCCAGCGCCGCCGAAGTGTTTCGCTCCCAGCCGGCGGCGAGGGGTTCGAAGGGAGCCCGTCGGTTGTAATCGGTGCTTGCGGCGATGCGGACCGAGAACCCGCGTTCCGCCCACAGCTCGAAGCTAGATTCCGAGGCTTGAACTTTGCCCGGGCCTTCCAGGTGCACACGGGCGCGCGTGAAAAACCTGGTACCGCCGGTGTAGAGGCGCCCGCCCCGAAAGGTTCGGGCTTCACCCGCCAGGACCAAGTCCTGATCCTCGATCCGGACCTCCACCGCATCCACCGGTCGCCCGTCCACCGTTTCCGGCACGTTCTTGAGCTGTTCGCCCAACGCCGGGCGGCTGAGGGAGAGCCGGACATGGAGTCCTTCCGGACGCGTCGTGCTTACCGACAGCACGAGGACGTCGTCACGTCCGCAGGCCGCAAGTTCGCGGATAATCGAGCCGTCGGAAAACTCTAAGACCGTTCGAGCCACCCCGTCCCATAGGCGGAGTTCCCGATGGATCTCGGGCGTCGCATCTGAGGTCGCGAGGTGCTCGATCCACAGGTTGCCCAGAAGCTGGTACGGGCTGGGTTCGTGGCCGCTCAGGAGCCGCGTCTTGAAGACGCGGTCGGCGGCGGCGAAATCGCCGCGGCGAATCAGTTCCGAGATTTCGGCGACGGCTCCGGCGGAGTCCTCGGGCATTCTTTGGGGATCCACCTTCGCCCAAACGGTTTCTTCGTTGA
>JAPXNP010000293.1:0-3519 GCA_033811955.1 Acidobacteriota bacterium | reverse complement strand
GAGCTGGAGCAAATCCTTGGGAAACACTTACCTGAAGCCGAGTTCACAAATCTCAGAACAGTGGGTGACCTACAGACTTGGATCCAGCGGAACGCCCAGCCCCCGGACATTTCGGACGAAGATGCGGGCCGTCCGATTGCCTTTCCCCGCTGGACCCTTTCGTTCTTTCCCCGCCTGATTCGAGCCGTGGTCCGGGAAGGCATTGCCTTGCCGCTGCTGCGTGCACTGCTACCCCTGCGGATAGAGGGTAGCGATCGGTTTAGAGCCGGACCGTCGGGGCCGCTGCTTTTCGCCGCCAACCACCAGAGCCTCTTGGATGTGCTCATTCTGTGGGCGGCTCTTCCGGCCTCGTGGCGGAGTCGGTTGGCTCCGGCCGTGAGAATGGAGCGATTCGCCGGCCGATTCGCGCCTGAAGGCCGTCCGTTCTTTACTCGCGTTCGACATCGAATCGAGTACATTTCAGCTTGCTTATTGTTTTGTGTCTTTCCTCTGCCGCAGCGAAGCGCAGGCTTGCGGAGCGCTTTGCATTACGCAACCGAACTGGCGGCGCGGGGTTACCATCTGGTGATCTTTCCCGAGGGAGAGCGAAGCTCGGACGGACGGCTTCTTCCCTTTAAGCCGGGAATCATTTCCCTGGCTCGCCAGTTGCAAATCCCGGTGCAGACCGTGTATCTGGACGGTGTATGGCGCGTGCTGCCCAGGGAAGCCAGGTGGCCGCGCCGCTTCCCGGTGACAGTGCGTTTCGGCCCCAGGTTGCGGATCCATCCAACAGAGAAAGTCGAGCCGGCTCTCGAGCGGCTGGCTGAAATCTTCCACAACCTGAGTTCCGGAAGACAGACAGACTCATAGGAGAAAGCCACCGGCTTTCTCAAGACTCAGCGACCGGTGCCGCGCCGTTCATTCTTCACTCGTTCTTGACGACATCGCCCTCTTTAATTCCTTCGCCGGCGACGAGCGTCCCCTGAGCGGAGTCGGGTTCTACGCTGTCCACCCGAATCCGGCCTACCTTATCGGTGAGCTCTCGCAGCACCTTACCGGTGGCAGGATCCTTGACGGTTCTCGTGACACGCTCCACGGTGAACTCCATGCCCGGCTGCACACCATGATTAGAGCCGACATTCATGATAACCATGGGCCCCTCTACGAAGGCGACTAGACCCTGAATCTCCCGCTTCCGCGTAGGCAGCCGATCCACGTTGTCGACCAGCTTCCGGGCTATGGTCTCGGATGCCTGGTACGTCGCCTCACCCAGTATGGTTTCACGAAAGTCACTGCTCGTCATGCTGATACCGCCCGATCCAAAGCCGCCTCCACCGGCACCAAGACCGCCCAGAAGAAGTCCGGAGCGCTTCGATACCCCCTACCTTCGGCCACCGCCAAGATCTCCCCTGTCTCGATATCGACGATCCGGGCGCTGATCCCTGCGTTCGCCTTCCCTTCTTCTTTGCGGAACTTACCCCCGATAATTCCTCCAAAACCGCCGCCGATACCACCGAGACCGGTCTTCTTCTGCTCCGTGCCGAACTGGGTGATGGACCCCACGACGATGGCGTCTACTCCCAAAAGTTTGCCCAGACGCGCCGCAGTGGAAGGATCCGCCCGATCCGACTGGGAAAAATCCTGCTCCGCTAGAACGTTTTCCAGGGCACGCCGCTCGATAACCCGGTAGGTACCATCCTCGACCAGCAGGTTGATGACAATGTCGGCCACACCCTTCCCTACATCCCAGTTGTAAGAGCCCCACCACGGCTCAATTGCGGAGAAGTCAAAATCCAGGACGGCAATCCGTTTCTTCGGCTGGGCCTGGCTCCATACCATGCCCGGCAGCAAGGCCGACACCGCTAGAATACAGGCGGCATCTTTCACATGGGTTAGTCTCCTCGTTTTCGTCCTTTCAAGGCTAAGATCCTGTGCCAGAGAACACACCGTCTCTCTGAACTATCCATCGGCAACGTACAGCCCTACCTTGTTCACTGAGCCGACTGATCGTGCTCATTCGTTGCGCGTAACAGTACTTTAGCGGGAGCCTTTTGCAATCTGTGTGAATCTCTTCTTCTTGCCTCCCGGGAAGTGCGTCGGTCGCCGCGGCACGCTCGCCTTTTCGAGAAAGCCGTGCTGGTTTTTAAGAGTTAGATCTTTCAAGCGTTCCGGATCGGAGCTCGAGACGGCAGGCACCATCTAGGCCGCGGCGTTCAGAGATCTCCTCGCCGACACAGGATGCTTCCACCGACCTTCCCCGGCGTCGGCGGCAGACAAGAGAGCGTAATCTTCCAACCGCCCCGGGGCGACCGTTGGCGGCGAGCAGGTTACAATAGACCGCCGGCACTAAAAACCATGGGCATCTTGGCACTCGTTTTGATCTGCGGCCTCGGATTCCTGATCGCCTACCACACCTATGGAAAATTCCTTGGGAGTAAGATTTTTCAGCTTCAAAGTACCTGTCTCACTCCCGCCCACCAGCAACGGGACGGGGTGGACTACGTCCCTACCCGCAAGGGAATCGTCTTCGGGCATCACTTTACCTCCATCGCCGGCACCGGCCCTATCGTCGGGCCGGCCATTGGTGTGATTTGGGGGTGGGTTCCCGCCGTTCTTTGGGTGTTCTTCGGGTCCATTTTGATGGGTGCGGTGCACGATTTCGGATGCCTGGTCGTATCGCTGCGAAGCCGGGGAAGAAGCATTTCCGATGTGGCGGGGCGCTTGATCAACGGACGCGTACGTCTACTTTTCTTCGTCGTGATCTTCCTGACGGTTCTCATCATCATAGCCGTCTTTGGGGTCGTTATTGCGGCTGTCTTTGATCGATTCCCCTCCGCCGTCCTGCCGGTTTGGCTACAGATTCCCATCGCTGTGGCCCTGGGCTGGGCGATCTACCGACGGGGATTCGGAACTCTTCCGGCCACTGTCGTCGCAGTCTCCGCCATGTATCTGACCATAGCCCTGGGGACCGGTGTACCGGTGAAAATCCCGGCGCTGGATGGTCTGCCCCCTACCGGCATCTGGGTGATTTTGCTTCTGCTTTATGCCTGGATCGCCTCTACCTTACCCGTGCAGGTCCTTCTTCAGCCTCGGGATTACATCAATGCTTGGCAACTTTTTGTCGCCATGGGGTTGCTGGTGGTCGGTGTGATCGCGGCATCGAGCATGGGGTCCCTCACCTTCGCTGCACCGGCCACGACTCCCGCGACGCCGGAGGGTACTCCCCACTGGTGGCCGTCCCTATTCGTGATTATCGCTTGCGGCGCTATCAGCGGTTTCCACTCGCTGGTCGCTTCGGGAACTTCTCCAAAGCAAATCGACCGGGAGACCGACGCCCTCTTCATCGGGTACGGCGGGATGCTGCTGGAAGGCTTCCTTGCCGTGCTGGTGATCGTTTGCGTTGCGGCGGGCGTTGGTCTGGGAGTGGCTGGATCCACTGGAGTCCTTCACGGATCGGAGGCGTGGTCGCATTTCTATAGCGTCTGGATTGGTGACCGAGGTCTAAGTGACAAAGTGGCTCCCGTGGTGGAAGGAGCCGCA
>JAPXNP010000292.1:0-3524 GCA_033811955.1 Acidobacteriota bacterium | reverse complement strand
TGGCGTAGCTCGAGGCATGATTCTCCACCACTTGATCCATCACCGCGGGCAGCTGGCCGTTTACTTGCGGCTCCTGGACATTCCCGTACCCTCCATTTACGGTCCGTCCGCCGATGAACGGTGAGTCGGGGACACACCTGACTGTTTATCGGACGTGCCCTCGAGCTTGGCCGGCGCCTTGAGAACCGTAAGCTGGCGGCCGCCACAGCATCGAGGGCTCGTCCACTCAATCGGTATCCTCAACCTGGAAGATCTGCCGAAATCCCAGATTTACAATATCCTTGAACATTGGTGTCCCCGGAGGCAATTTCTGAGGTTCCAAGAAGTCGGAGTCAAAACTGTAGTCACGCACCGGGGCTTTGTAAACGGCCTCGCAGCATTTGTAAATGCCGACCGCATACTGAGAGAAGTACAAGCTGACCAGCGATCCCTTGTAGTGGGACTGGGCGTTAGACCAATCCTCGATGTACCGTAGAAAGTTGTGGGTGCCTCCGTCCAGCCCGTACTCTTCGCTTCCCCAGGAAGGACGGTCGAACGGCTTATTCTTTCCTCCCGCAACCGCCATTCGGTACCAAGTATCCGCTGCTTGACGCCAAGATCCTGAACCCAAATACGTAGGATGCTTGAAGCTGGCAATGTCGCGCCAAGCATTCGAGAGCAACGTAACCGCGTCGGCGATGATTGACGCACTGACGTGCGATCCCGAGGAAAAGCCGCTGGAGTCCGCGTTGTAGTTACCTTGCACGTAGACCGGATTCTCGGAAGCCACCGTGAATCCTCCGCCACCGTCGGGCCGTGCGGGAAGGTTGCCGACCCGACCGTTGACCAGTTTCACCGCGTGGCGGGCGCCTGTCACCCGGTTCTTTCTTCCCACCCGCATCAGGTTGACCCGCGTGGTGGGGTTACCGTTCGCCGCCCCGAATCCATCTCCCAGATTACCGCCGCCATAGGTGTCGAGGGCACCGTTGTCATTGACATCCTCGGCCGGATGGTAAGCTCCGTCCGGAAGTCCGTTAGGATCGCCCGGATTGATGATGTCCTCAAAGCCGTACGTTCCGTCTTTTCCCTCGGATCCCGGGAGCATTCCCCGCCGGTCCGAAAAATAGAGAATGTAACCGTTCCTGCTCTCGTACTCCACTTGCCCGCCGGTGGCACCGATCTCCCCCGACAACCAGCGGCGAAGATTGTTCACGTCCAGCTCTACGACACTGAAGATCCCCCCTATGGCTCCCGTCGTGTCCGAACTGCCCCGGCTGATATCCCGGACCTCTCCTTCCCGCGGATCGTAAAGATTGAGAGGGAGAAATCGATCCGGTCTTCTTAAGTTGGACGGTGTCGCACTGTAGTCCGGGCTCCCGTCACCGTTCGTGTCTTTCAGCGACTGAAACCGGAGAATGGCTTGAGCATTCTCCCGAGCTATGCCCAGATTGAGCCATTCCATGGTCACGTTTTCATAGACACCGCTTGTCCGAAGAGCCTGGACAACCAGGTAGCCGTCGATCAGAGGCCAGGATCCGCTAGGAGGAGCACCCGGCGGACGCACAAAATCACTATCCCACGAAGTGTTTCCCTCGGCGAACGCAGTATCGGTCTCACCGTAGGTTCCACCCTCGAAGTAGGGGCTCTCGTTGGCGAGCCGTACCGCCCCGTCGGGGAGTTCGCTCGGATCGTCACTCAAGAGAACGCGAAGTTGTGCCTGCGAGTGCAATCGCGAAGCACTGAGTGAGGGTGGCTCAACTCCCCCCTCCTGGGGGCGCCGGATGATTTGCACCGAACCGACGCCTTCTTGTACAAAGGGCAAATCCAAACGCTTCGCCCCGGTCGAGCGGCTGATCACCATCCCGTTGTAAACGGTGGTGGAAAGGTGGTACCAGTTCGGATTGTCCTCGCTGTCAGGGCCCCGAACTTTGCTCCCTTCGTTTTCCTGCAAATCACGACAGGCGGGCCGCCGCCCGTCGCATCCTCCCGGAGCCGTAGGAATCCAAATAGGGCCCGCTCGGTCAGGCTCCGTCGGTTGTCCGTTGAGCATCACCTTCCGGATGATTTCGCCGGCGGCGCTGACTTTTGCATGGAAAGTCAAGCCGGAGCTTGCGCGCGTGGATAGGAACAGGTTTCCGTTGGCATGGACACGCCCGCCGAAATCGAAATCGGGCCCGGGATGATAGCTGAGATCGGTATCCGAGAACATACCGAACTGAAAGACCGGAATCAACGCCACCTCGATATCTCGCTCCATCCGAACCTCAGCGTCCGCCGGTCCGCGGGCGGTAACGTGCAGGGTCAACGGCATGATATAAGCCATCAAGCCTTCGTTGGCACCGGCGCTCACATGACGCACCTCCGTTTTAGGGGCTCCGCCTTCCACCGGCACGTCATACACGTACTCCGGGTAGGTGATTTCCGGCAAATCCGGCACCAACGCCTCAAGTCCGCGTATTTCGGCAACGCTGGGAGATTGCCGGGCGGTAAACAGGGTCGTCAGGTCCGACATCATCTTTTCCATAGCGCCTTCGGCCCCGTAGTAGGCCCGGGTGGCGTCCATATCCGTGCCATTCACCTGCATCGCGCTGGTGGCAAGGTGGAACAACCCTACACTGAGGGCTGTAAAAACCAACAAGAGCAAAAGCAACGCCGGGAGTGCAAAACCCTTTCTGTGCATATCCAGCCTCTCTCCTCAAACACGCGATGCTTCGAGCACTACTTAGTACCGGTCCCGAAAAGCCAGGTTCCGAGCGCTGACGGACGTTCGCAGGGTCAGCCAGTCAAAGTCTCTCCCGAACAATCGCTGTTCCGGCGACCGTCCGGCAACCATAAGATTGATCTTGCGAATCTGATTCGGCCGGTCGTCGGCGTCGGGAAGATCCGACACGGCGGTGGAAGAACCATCTTCAAAAATATCGTAAGTCACCCGGAACTGCTCCAAGTGCTCCGCCACCGCCTCGGCTCGATGTGCGCTTACCTGGCGCATCAATCGGGGATTCTCCTCGTCGTTTACATCGACAAAAAAGGTAACCACGTTGACCCGGAACGCTCGCGTTGGCGGATACTCATTGGTTCCGGGATTTCTCAGCGCTTTCACATTTCCGTATTCGGCATTCGGCTGATTAAAGTTCAAGGGATCGCCCGGACTCAGGTGAATCGTCCACCCACTCACGGCCGTTACGACCGCTGCGGCCACGCCGTTAGCGTTGGACAGAAGAACAATATCCCCGGGAACGATACCAACCACGGGATCACCGATCGGAGGATCGGTCCGGTTGTCCACCACCAGAAGGGTCCCAGTCGAATTGATATTGACTAAAGGATACTGATCCAAAGCATACCGATCGTCGCGGTAAGCGCATACCAGCACGTCCGTCGCCACTCCCCGGACGGGAGCGCCACGAGAGGCACCCGGTGTTACCGCATAGAGCCGTCGATCGCGATACTCGTTGTCGTCGACGTAACAGGTCTCGAAGGAACACGCAAATACGGGGGGAGAAGAGTTGTTTCCCGCCGGGAGTTGCACACCCCCTAGCGGGAAC
>JAPXNP010000291.1:0-3531 GCA_033811955.1 Acidobacteriota bacterium | reverse complement strand
GTCGTGGAGTATCCCGAAGACTTCATGGAGCAGATGCTCTACTACGGCGAGAACTACACGTTCTTGCCGGTTGGACCTTGAAGAACAAGCGGGAAGAAGACACGAGTCACGACGGGTGGCCAGTTCCGGGCGATCTCAGAGAAACGGGATCGGTCCGGGAGCCGTTGCACCGTCAAAGGTGCCGAAACGGCGGGTTCGGGCATGAGTCCGGCATTCCGGTCCGTCAATCCTTGCGGAATAGAATCCGAATTTGGGAGCTGATGCGGTGTGTGGAAGATATACATTAACAAAGCCGGAGCTGCTACCGGATTTGTTCGAGATCAGCGAAGTGAACTTTCCGCCCCGGTTCAACATCGCACCGACCCAACCGGCGCCGGTGGTTCGCCTCGACACCGCCGGGGACCGGGAGGGAGCCGTGATGCGCTGGGGACTGATCCCCCACTGGATGAAGGAACCACCCGCAGGCAATCAGCTGATCAACGCTCGGGCCGAGAGTCTGACGGAGAAGCCGGCCTTCCGGGACGCTCTCCGCAGGCGGCGCTGCCTGGTGCCCGCCGACGGCTTCTACGAATGGCGCTCCACCAACGGCCGCAAGCGGCCGTACTATGTGCGTCCCCGGGAGTTCCCGATGCTCGCTTTCGCCGGGCTTTGGGAAACCTTTCGTCCGTCGGAGGATGAGCAGATCGAGTCGTTCACGATCATCACTTGTCCGGCCAACGAACTGGTCCGCCCGATCCATCCCCGCATGCCGGTGATCCTCACGCCCGACGACTACGATCTGTGGCTGCATGAAGGCGCTCATCCCGAGATCCGACAGCGTCTCTTGTCCCCCTGTCCTCCGGATCAGTTGGAAGCGTTTCCGGTAAGCCTGCGCGTCAACAACCCGCGTAACGACTCGCCGGAATGCGTACAGCCCGCCCCAGAGGATTGAGAACCTCGGGCTGCCGCCGGGCCGACGACCTCCGCCCTCTCCAGCGTGTGTCCCGGCCGTCGGATACAATCAGCCGACGGCCGGAACGGAGCAGGCCGGGAGCAACCAGGTGACGAAGAGACCATCCGAGAACTCAACAAGAGAGAACTCCCGGGCGGAAGGGACGTGGACTACCTATGACGCACCCGACTGGGAGGTAACCCTTTTCTCCGACGGCGCGTGCAAGGGCAACCCCGGACCGGGCGGGTGGGCTTTCATCCTGCGTCACGAACCCAGCGGCGCCGTCTTGGAACGTTCCGGAGGAGAAGCGCTCACCACCAACAACCGGATGGAACTGCGGGCCGTCATCGAAGGACTTCGGGCTTTGAAACGACCGACGCGCGTCCACATCGTCACCGACAGCACCTACGTCAAGAACGGGTTGCAGACCTGGATGGCCACCTGGAAGCGGAACGGCTGGCGCCGCCGGAGCGGAGACGGCTGGGCCCCCGTCAAGAACCTGGATCTCTGGCAGGAACTCGACCGCCTCCTTCAGATCCACCGGGCCACCTTCGAGCACGTCCGAGGCCACGCCGGCCACCCGGAAAACGAGCGATGCGACGAATTGGCCGTACAGGCATGCAAGGAATTACCGCCGGCCGGGCAAGAGTAAGAACGACGGTCAAGCTGATCTCTCCTTCGGGAACCCCAGTCAACGTGTGCTGATTCAAGTATGAAATCCGGGTTCGAATCGAGAGGGGGCGAATTTTCCCGGCCGATGAAAGACGTGTGGTTGGCCCGGTATGAACCCGGGTACATCAACGGCGTCCAAAGTTTCCCGGGCCGGCCCGCGGTGTCTTCAGGAAACATGCCCCTCGGCAGCGAGTGAGCCTCCACCGCGCATCACCCGAAGACAAGACGATGAAGACGGGCACGTCCACGCTCCGCACCCGCGGGTCTCGACCCACGGCCCTCGCCACTTCCCGGATCGTCTCCATTTCAAAGACGTTCGAACCGGCAATATGGGAGGTGACTTCGAAGCCGTACTGCTCCGCCGGAGTCCTCAGCTCCTCGTCGCCGGCATCCTGCGGCATCGCCCCCGTATACCGGCCGCCGGTGTCGGTCCCGGTCGCGCCCGCCGTCAAAAGCTCCCGCCCTCCCGTGTACAGCGCCGCCATCGATAACGCCATCGGCAGACACCCGCCCCGGCCGGCTCCAGCAAGGTTTGGCCGATCAGCGAGCCCGGATTTGACTACAGCTCCAGCACGATCGGATCTCTCGTAGGTTTGGCGACAAACAACACGCTTTCCAGGTATTCGCCGCCCAGCTCACCCGGCACGACATGGGAGAACACCACAACATGCCCAGTCACGAAATTCCCGGCTCTCAGAGGGGAAGGTACAGTCACGACCACGGCGGCCACCAAAGCGGCTCCGTATGCAAACAACCTCAACTTCTCTAAGGTCTCCTTACTTCCTCTCTCCCTAAAAGTGATTGTGGCCGGATCTTGATAAACCGACTCTATTACACGGGAAGCCGGCTAAAGCTATTCCCGTCAAGAAGCTCGCCGAGCCGCGCGCCGGGGGGGCCGATCAAGCGGGGGAAGCGGCCGATCCTGGCGGGGTTGACGACGGCCGGTCAGGCGAACGCTGATCTCACGGGTTGAGAAATACCTTACGGCTGAATCCCCGGGATTCACGTTCCGGGGAAAGAACAGCGAAACAGCTCACCCCTCGAGAGGAGGTACTTCCACCCAGCATCCTCGGGCCGCCGCCTCCAAGCCCTTCTCCGCCAACTGAACGCCCCGGGCTCCCGCCAGCAGATCCCACGGGAAAGGCTCATCGTAGACAACATGCCGAAGAAACAGTTCCCACTGGACCTTGAAGGCGTTGTCGTATTCCATCACGTCGGGCACTCGAGTCCAGTCGCCCCGGTAATCATGGGTGGAGGGCAGATCGGGATTCCACACCGCCTTGGGAGTAGATTCCAACGGCTGGATCCAGCACTCCCGTAAGCCGCCTACGGCGGATCCCCGGGTTCCGTCGACTTGTAGAGTCAGAAGATCGTCGCGGAGCACCCGCACCGACCACGACGAATTGAACACGGCGATCGCCCCGCCGGCCAAGCGGAACAAGGCGTACGCCGCGTCGTCGGCCGTACATGGGTAGCGCCTTCCCCTTTCGTCGATTCGCTCGGGGATCAGCCGGTCCGTCGTGCAAGTGACGGCCTCAACTCCCCCGAACAAGTTGTCCAGGAGATAGCGCCAGTGGGGGAACATGTCGACGACGATACCGCCGCCCTCTTCCTTTCGATAGTTCCAGGAAGGGCGCTGACAAGGGACGATCTCACCGTCGAAGACCCAGTAGCCGAACTCACCCCGGACGGCGAGAATCCGACCGAAGAAACCTGAGCGCAAAAGATTCTGTAATTTCCGAATACCGGGCAACCACAGCTTGTCCTGGACCACCCCGTGCTTGACACCCCTATCCCGGGCAAGCCGATACAGTTCCAGAGCTTCCTCAAGGGTCGGCGCGGTAGGCTTCTCGCAATAAACATGTTTACCTGCGGCGACGGCCCGGCGCACCGCTTCGGGCCGAGCCTGGGTGGAAACGGCGTCGAAG
>JAPXNP010000290.1:0-3547 GCA_033811955.1 Acidobacteriota bacterium | reverse complement strand
CTCTTCAATTTCCCGAGGGTAGATATTCATCCCCGCGCTGATAATCACGTCCTTCTTGCGATCCACGATCCGAAAGTAGCCTTCTTCGTCCATTACCGCCATGTCTCCCGTCAACAACCAACCGTCCCGCAGAACGGAAGCGGTTTCCTCCGGTTTGTTCCAGTAACCCTTCATCACCTGAGGGCCCCGGACGGCCAGCTCACCCACCTCGCCGGGCGGCAGCTCCTCGCCGGTGTCCGGGTCAACAATGCGAGCCTCCGTATCGGAGATAGGAATACCGATAGTCCCAGGTTTGCGACGCCCCAGCATGGGGTTGACAATGGCCACCGGGGAGGTCTCCGTCAGCCCGTACCCCTCCACCAACCGCCCGCCGGTCTTGGCTTCGAACCTCTCCTGCACCTCCGCCGGCAAAGCGGCGCCGCCGCTGACGGACAGACGGATACTGGAGACGTCCTCGGCGGTCAACCCCTGGTACCGGCTGATCGCGTTGTACATGGACGGTACGGCGCAGAAGATGGTCGGTCGAAACCGCCGAATCTGTCGGGCCAATTCGGGAACCTCGAAGCGGGGCACCAGCAACATCGTGGAACGACCTACCACCGCCAGGTGAAGCCCCGTGGTCATGCCGTAGCTGTGAAAGAAAGGAAGGACACACAGGATAACTTCCCTGCCGTCCTGCATACCTGACAACCAACAACGCGTCTGATAGGCATTGGCTGCAACATTACGATGGGTCAGCTCGGCTCCCTTGGGGACCCCGGTCGTACCACCCGTGTATAACAGCATGGCGGTGTCATCCACGGCTATATCGGCTTCAGGACGGAAAGCCGACCGGCGGGGAAGCAGGCGGGAGAAGGAAAGCACCCTGGATGATGTCTCACGAAGGTCAGGGCGTTTAGGTCCTCGCTTCAAGCGACTCAGCCAGTTCATAGGCCGGGGCAGGAAGTCCTCGACCTGCATGGTGACGATCCGCTTGACGGGAGTGTTTCGGTGAATCGCCCAGAGCTTGGGTAGCAACCGATCCACGATCACCACCGTTTCGGCACCCGAGTCGTTTAACTGATCTTCCAATTCCCGCTCCACGTAAAGGGGATTGGTGGGGACTAGAACGGCGCCCAGCTTCGCGGCCGCAAAATGAGCGATAGGATAGCCGGGAATGTTGGGAAGTACCAAGGCCACCCGGTCACCTTGTTTCACTCCCAGATCCGCGAGAGAATCGGAAAACCTGTCTACCAGATGCAATAGTCTTTCGAAGCTCCAGCGTCTGCCGTAAAAAAGCACCGCGGTTCCGCGTGGATTGTCCTTCACCGCGCTGTGAAGCATTTGGTAGAGAGTGAGTTCCGGGTACCGAATGGTTCGCGGTACCTGGGGGTCGTAGAATCGATGCCAGGGGCGTTCTTCCATGTCGTCTCCTCGCAACGCCGGGCCGGCTCCCTGACGATCTCTTCGCCGGCTTCTAAGACCGATCGAGCCGTCCAGTCGGTCGGCTCGATTACCGATCGAGTGACGAACATGATAACGGGTTCGTCTCCCCCATGCTTCGATCTGTGAGTTGGTTGCTGGAACCGGACCGCTGGAAATCGACGAGCGAGTTGCGCATCCCCTAGCCCTGGGGCAAACTGCCTATCGCGGAATTCCTCGTGACGGGCTTGGTCGGCGGACCGCCTTCGCCGCGTTCTTCCGCGGAGTTCCGTGCCGACCAAGACGATGAAAGCGCCTGTGCGCGGGAGAACGGCTGACGGTAAGCGGATGAGCGGGAAGAAGCAACCCGGGAATGATGCAGATCTCTACCTGGGCGTCGACGTCGGGGGAACCAAGATCGCCGCAGGTCTGGTCACCGCAGAAGGCGACATCCTCGAGCGGCGGACGGAAGCTACCGACCAAGGCGGCGCCGACGCCTCGATCGCTCAGCTGATTCGTGTCATTCGTTACTACGAGCGCTTCGGAATGAAGGGAATTGGAATCGGCATACCCGGTATCGCGGAAAGTCGGAGCGGCCTCGTCTGGGCGCCGAACATCCAGGGATGGGATTACATCCCCCTGGCGCAGCGACTCTCAGCGGCGACCGGGATTCCACCGACCGTCGAGAGCGATCGGAACACGGGGGTCTTGGGAGAGCTGTTGTTCGGGGCCGCCCGGGGATGTCGTGATGTCGTCTATCTGATCCTGGGAACGGGAATCGGTGCCGGCATCATCACAGGCGGTCGGTTACTCCGGGGTGCTCATGACATCGGCGGAGCAGTCGGTTGGATTCCTGTCGTCTTTGGAGGAAGACAGTATCATCTGGAAGAGGTCGCCGCCGGTCCTGCTGTCCTACGGCATGCAGCCGCTCGCGGCCTTCCGGATCAGGTGCCCGATCTCACGCAGCTGGCGGGCCGGGGCGATGCCTCGGCCCTTACACTTTTCCGGGAAGTGGGAGAAGCACTGGGACAAGGACTGGCGATTCTGGTGAGTGTCCTTGACCCCGAGCTGATGCTTCTGGGGGGAGGCGTCAGTCGCAGCTGGAAATGGCTGCGAGCCGGGGCGGAAGATTCCATGGGCGCATGGTCCCAACCGGAGGCACTCAAGAAGGTGCAGGTGCAGGTCAGCCGGCTGGGGGTAGATGCCGGGATCTTGGGCGCGGCCGCGGCGGCCCGGCTGGCAACCATCGAACGCGAAGGAGGAACGACGGATGAGCGCTGAAACGTACTTCAAGCAGGCGGAAACTCTTATCGAGCGGATCAGAGAAAGTCAATTCGACCGGATTCTCCAGGCGGCCGCCTGGATGGCCGACAGCATTCAAGCCGGCGGCTGGGTGTACCTTTTCGGAAGCGGCCACTCGGTACTCCCCGTGCTGGATGTTTTCCCACGCTACGGCAGTTTCGTGGGATTTCGTCCCCTAGCCGACCCGCGGCTGATGTGGTGCAACGTGGTCGGCCCCGGGGGGGCGCCTCCCTTGCTGTGGCTGGAGCGGCAGGAGGGTTACATCGCGAACGTTTTGCAAGACTACTGCTTCAGTTCTCGCGATTGTCTGGTGGTCTACTCCCACGGTGGACTTAACGCAGCACCCGTCGAGGCCGCCCTGTACGCCCGGGAGAAGGGAACTCGGGTCATCGCGGTGACGTCGTTGGCCAACTACAGGACCAGGGCTGCGACGCATTCTTCCGGTATGAAGCTGGCCGACGTAGCGGATATCGCCATCGACAACTGTGTACCCGCCGAAGACGCCTTGGTCGATGTGGGACGGCCGGAGAAGGTGGGAGCAGGTTCGACGCTGGCCGTCATAGCGATCAGCATGGCGCTGGTGGCCGAGACGGCCGCTCAGTTGGTCCGTCGAGGTGTCACCCTCCACACCTTCGTGTCGCCGAACGTCGCCGGGGTATCGCCGGATCATAACGAGCAGGTGTATGACGCGTACCGCCGGCGCTTGCGCTCTTGAGCATCTTCCGACAAAGGGATGGGAAGCCCATGCGTCACTACTGGAAAGACCCCCTGACGTGGTCGGCACACCTGGGTATCTTCGTGTTCGGCATAGCCCTTGCCACACTGGGAGCGATACTGCCTACCC
>JAPXNP010000289.1:0-3550 GCA_033811955.1 Acidobacteriota bacterium | reverse complement strand
CACCAACGGTCGCACCACCTGAGGGATCACGTCGCCGGCCCGGCGAATGACGACCATGTCCCCCTCACGGATGTCCTTGCGGCGAATATCCGCTTCGTTATGGAGCGTAGCGGTATGGACGGTAACGCCTCCCACCTCGACGGGGTCGAGCACGGCGTAGGGATTCAAGGTGCCGGTACGGCCGACGTTGATCTCAATCTTCAGCAGCCGGGTTACGGCTTCCTCACTGTGGAACTTATAGGCGATTGCCCAGCGCGGCTCTCGACTGAGCGATCCGAGGCGTTTCTGGTCGTCGATTCGATTCACCTTGACGACGATCCCGTCGATCTCGTAGTCGAGTTCATCCCGCCGGCTCTCCCATTCCCGACAGTAATCGATGACGCTGTCGATGCTTTGGTGCAGGCGTTGACGGCGGGTGGTGGGGAAACCCCATTCCTGAAGCTGCTCCAGAATCCGCCATTGCGTCTCGGGAAGTCGTCCTTCCGGATCGATGTAGCCGATGCCGTAGCCGAAGAACGAGAGAGGCCGTCGGGCGGTGACACGGGGGTCCAGTTGCCGCACCGTCCCGGCGGCGGCGTTGCGGGGATTGGCGAACGGGGGTTCGCCGGCGGCCGCCCGCTCTTCGTTCAACTTGCGAAACGCGGACAAGGGAAGGTACACTTCCCCTCTGGCCTCGACCAGCCGGGGAGGGTCCGACGTGCGCAGTCGCAACGGGATAGCCCGAATGGTTTTCAGGTTCGGGGTGACATTCTCGCCGACTTCACCGTTTCCCCGAGTGGCTCCGCGAACGAAGAGGCCGTTCTCATAGGTGAGGGCCACAGCCAAGCCGTCGATCTTGGGCTCGGTTACGTACTCCACCTCGCTTCGGCCCAGAAGGTTGACGACTCGTCGATGGAAGGCGCGTAGTTCCTGCTCGTTAAAAGCGTTGCCCAAGCTGAGCATGGCCGTGTAGTGGCTGACCTTTTCGAAAGCTTCCGAGGGTTCCGCTCCTACGCGCTGAGTCGGGGAATCGGGTGTGATCAGGTCGGGGAAAGCCGCCTCCAGCTCCTGCAGCTCGCGAAACAGACGGTCGTACTCTTGATCGGAAATCACAGGATCGTCGAGTACGTAATAGCGGTAGTTGTGATACTCAATCTCGTGCCGAAGCTCTTCGATGCGGTGGGCGGCTTCCGCTCGAGTTGCCGGGATTGCCACGACGGCGAATATAGCACAGCAAGCCTGACAAGCGGCGGTATTCGGGTTGAGACCGCAGTCTGCTATCATGATCAAAGCCATGGAGGCGCCGGTTATTCGGAGGCTCTTGTTCACCGTGATGTTTCCCGATCGGGAAACAAGATCCCGCCATGTCAGCCGGACCAAATTACAGTCGCTGTTGAGACGTCAGCTTTCGGACCAGGAGATCATCGAGACAATCGATCACTTGTTTGCCTGTTCGCGATGCTTTGAGACGTATCGATGCCTTCGGAGAGCTTACTTAGGCGATTACACTACGTTAGCTTACGAAGAGCGCCAATGACTTCTCAGCCTCCGCTCCCTACTTGGAGCTACCTCCGGCGAGGTCGCTTCTGGTGGGCGGTCTGGAATGAGATCAATCAGGACGACTGCTGGGGTATGGCGGCCCAGCTGAGTTACTACTTCCTTATGGCCTTCTTTCCTTTCGTGCTGTTCGTCAACTCTCTGCTTGGTTTTCTTCCTCAGACGCCGGATCTTCTCAGCCTAATGTTGCGGGATCTGGCTCGGGTGTTGCCCGAAGACAGCTTTCAATTAGTAGAGAACATTCTTCGCGCCGTAGTGGGCGGCCGCCATGGAGGGGTGTTGACCGTCAGTCTGGTGATGGCACTCTGGTTTGCCTCAACCGCCTTCAACGGGATGATCGCTCTGTTCAATCGGGCTTTCCGGGTGCGCGATCATCGACCCTACTACATCACTCGTTTTATCGCCATTTTGGTGACCATCGTGGTTTCGGTGTTCACCTTATTTGCCGGAATCTTGCTGTTTTTCGGGGACTGGGCGATTGATCACTGGGTTCAGAATCCCTGGCTGAACCAGATTTACACGGGATTCCGCTGGGTGCTGATCTTCGTGTTTCTCAACATCGGAGTTCAAATGATCTTTCATTTCCTCCCCGCGGTGCGATTGCCTTGGAGATACTTCTCGCCGGGAGGTGTGGTGGCCGTTGCGGGATGGGTGGTCGGCTCTCTCTGTTTTCGCTTCTACGTAAACCACTACGCCGATTACCGGGTTTTGTGGGGGCCTCTGGGGGCCCTGATCGCCTTGATGGTTTGGTTTTACATCAGTTCGTTTACCTTGCTCCTGGGAGCGGAGATAGATTCCGAAATTCACAAGCGCAACGGTATGTCTCAGGTAATGAGTACCGCCGAAGGCGCGGTTTCCGTCCAAGCCGGTTGAAATGAACTGGAGATCCGGAAAAAAAGGGCAACGAAGTCGGCTTTAGTTGCTGCGGTTTCCGCCCCCGGCGGCGAGCCGGCCGGTGTTAGCCCGGTCCGCCCCCGGCTGTGCAAGTTGGGAGGAAGTCGCCTTCAGGGTTTCGCTACGTTGCGGACAACAACCGGCGGATGGGTCTTAGGAGTCTAACGCCGACGGGGGAACGATGGCCTCGCGATATCGCACCTACAGCGGCTGGCTGAGGAGCAAGTTTGGGACCACCGTCTACAAGGTGCCGGTGGACGGCGGATTCACGTGCCCTAATCGGGACGGAAAGGTGGGGTGGGGAGGTTGTTCCTACTGCAACAACGAGAGCTTTCGCTCTGCCGGGACTTCGCCGGCAAAGTCCGTTCCCAAGCAGATTGCGGACGGCGTGGCTTTTTTGACTCGACGCTACGCAGCTCGGAGATTTCTCGTCTACTGGCAGCACTACACGAACACGTACGCCCCCGTCGAGCGACTGGAGAACCTCTATCGCCAAGCTTTGGAGGCGGATTCCCGGATCGTGGGCATGACCGTCGGGACCCGTCCCGATTGCCTGGAGGAGGAGAAGCTGGAGCTGCTGGCCGACTTGGCACGGCGCAGCTATGTCAGTGTGGAACTCGGGTTGGAGTCCTTTGACGACCGCACCTTGGAGCGGGTGGGTCGCGGGCACGACGTGGCGTGCTTCCTGGAGGCCGTCGACCGGGTGCGGAGCCGGGGGATCGACGTCTGCGTCCACTTGGTGTGTGGATTCCCCGACGAATCCCGGGAGCGGATGCTCGGCTATGCCGACCGGCTGAATCACCTGGACATCCGGTTCGTCAAGCTTCACCACCTGCACGTGGTGCGCGGTACCCGGCTGGCCAAAGAGTACTCCGTGCGCCCCTTCCCGCTGTTTTCCGCGCGGGAATGGGCCGAGTTTACAGCGGAGTTCCTTGAGTCGTTGCATCCCAGGATCGTTCTTCAGCGACTTTTCGGCTGGACATCCCGTCGGTTTCTTGTGGCCCCCGTCTGGCCCTATTCACGGGCCGAACTTCACCGCCTGATCGAGGAGGTTCTGGAAGAACGGGACGCTTGGCAAGGAAAGCGGTTGGGTTACGAGCTCAACCGGTCGGCTGGAGGT
>JAPXNP010000288.1:0-3562 GCA_033811955.1 Acidobacteriota bacterium | reverse complement strand
GCATACGAAGAAGTTCAGCGGCGGGGAGGATGAACTAAAGGTTCTCGCCGAGTGGATTGCGGCTCAGAAGTAACGATTTTATCGATTTCAATGTGCCCGGGCGGAGCGGTTGAGAGACCGCTCCGCTTTTTTTGTCTATCGTTTCCGTCTTTTGCAGTGTCGGAGAGCGTTCGCCCCGACGGACTTCAAGCGGAGTCACGGATGAAGCGGACGTACTGCCGAGACCCGGAGACGGGACCCATCACTTGAACTGTCGTCGAGCGGCCTGATCTCCCGCCAGTGATTCCATGTCGAGACCGCCGAAGTGTCCTGAGGACATCAGGATAAGGACGGAGTCCGGCGGGGAGGCGAGCAGAAAGCTCTCCAGAGAGCTCCGCTCCGTGAAGTACCGTAAATCGCGGCGGGCGAAGCAGGAGATCAGCCGGCCGGGTTCTGGTAACGAAAAGCCTTTGCGTTTGGCCGATTCAGGGTCGATGAACACGGCGGCGACGTCCGCCTGATCCAGAGTCGCCCGGTACTCCGGCAGGAAAGCCGGATCCAGACTGCTGAACGTGTGCAACTCGAGACAGGCGACCACGGGCTGCTTTGGATACGCCTCTCGCACCGCGGCCACCGTGGCACGGACTTTGGAAGGAGCATGGGCGAAGTCGCGGAAGATGATCCGGTCCTTCCCGGCGGCTAGGCGGGCGAGACGATTGGGAGCCCCGGGAAAGGCGCCGGCTGCGCTCCAAAAGTCGTCTCGAGGGATGCCCATTCGTTCTGCCAGGCAGGCCGCTCCCGCCAAATTCTCCAAGTTATGTCGACCGATGAGCCGTACCGGTTGCCGGCGGTCCCCTACGCGCACAGAAAATACGCCGTTGACGATACGGTATTCAGGAGTCTCGTAAGGTACCGTCTCGCAGTGCGGGGTCGATTGTCTGACAAGGTCCCGGAGCTTCGGGTCGCCCGCGTTATAGACTAGAACGCCGTCGGGGGGTAGTGCTTCGATAAGCCGTCGAAAGACGTCGGTGTAGGTGCGAAGGTCGGGATAGATGTTGGCATGATCCCAGGCGATCCCGCTGATGAGGGCGAACTGGGGCTCGTAAACGAGAAACTTCGGCCGCAGGTCCCAAGGGGCGGCCGGGTATTCATCGCCTTCAAAAACGGCGAACTTGGCGTCGGGAACGACGTCCAGTCCGTCGGTGTAACCGGGCGGACAGGCGCCTACGAGGTACGTGCAGGAGATTCCCCGATGGCGCAGAGCGAAAAGTAGCGCCGAGGTGATGGTGGTTTTCCCGTGGCTTCCGGCGACGACGACGCGCTGTTGATCTCGAGCCGTTCGGGTCATGAACGAGGGAAACGAGTACAGAGGGATTCCGGAGCGGCGAGCCGCCTCGAGTTCCGGGTTGTCGGGTCGTGCGTGCATGCCTACGATCACGGCGTCGAGGTCGGAGGTGATCCGCTCGGGGAACCATCCCGGTTGAGGTGGTAACAAACCTGCAGAGGCCAGGCGGCTGCGGGCCGGATCGTAGACGGCGTCGTCGGAGCCGGTGACGTGGTGACCCTGGCGGTGCAGGACGAGAGCCAGGCTATGCATGACTGATCCGCCGACGGCGATGAAGTGGATGCGCATGGTCGTCTTGTACTACCGAACGGACATGTAGCTTAGTAGCTTACTACGGGCGGTAAGAGGGATGTTGCGTGCCGCGTTTCGCGTGCTGCGTGTCCCGTGTGGCGTACGGGGTACCGCGGGCGGGGTGGCACGGGCGTCTTTGCCCGGTGGCTTTTCGGGTACTCAGTACTTCGTATGTGTGGTGTCCGGTAAGTTTGGACGACGCCTCCTGAGGCCGAAGGTCTCGTCGGATTCAGCCCAAAGCAGGTGGGCGAAGCGAACGACGCCTTGGGTTGGCGGCTGCGCCGTGATCTCCAGGCCGACGCTGCTGCTTCCTCGTTTCTGCGAAGCTTTCCAGGTGAACATATGGTGAAAACCTCTTGACGAGAGGTGAAGAAAAGGTGAAAATAAGGACATGGCTGGGTTGCCCTTATTTGAAGCCACGGACACGGCGAAGCGTCTCGCCTCCAGGGTTCTTGAAGCGTCACCTTCCGGGCGGGTGATCCGGGGCGGTGATCTGTTGCATCGCCGAGCGGTGGTGTATCCAACCGGAATTCCGGTACTGGATCGCTGTTTGGAAGGAGGTTTTCCGGTCGGAAGTCTGGTGGAACTGACCGGACCTCTCTCCAGCGGGAAGACCAGCTTGGTTTGGTGTGTGGCGGCGGAGACGGCACGTGGCGGGGGCTTGGTCGCTTACGTGGATCCCTACGATACTCTGGACGCCGAAAGTGCGGTGGCGGCCGGGATGGTGCTGGATCGCTTGCTTTGGATCCGCTGGGCGGAGAGTGCGGAAGCCGATGAAACCAAACCGCTGGAGGCGGAGGACTTGGAACGATCGGTAGAACCGGTGGAGCGAGCTTTGAAAAGTGCCGACGTGGCGGCTCGCAGTGGGGTTTTTCGTCTGGTGGTCCTGGATTTGCAGCCGTTGCCTGGGCAACATCCGCGGCAGTGGTCCCCGTCGGTTTGGTTTCGCCTGCAGCGGGCGGTGCAGGGAACCGAGACCACACTTCTCCTCCTCTCGCCCGTACGGATGGCGGGTGGAGCGGCCAAGCTGACGTTGCTCCTGGAGCGCCGACAAAGTTGGTGGCGTGAGGGAGTTTCTCGGCGATCACCTTTGCACTTCGAGCCGGAAGAGAACGGGTTCGAGGAAGGAGTCGCGACGGGAGGAAATCGCTTGCAGGGGTGGGAAACCCAGGCCCGTTTTTGGAAGGGGCACCGTAGCAATGTCGTTTCGATTCATTGCCGTTTTTAGCGCTGCCTCCGGGAGTTCGCAAACCTGGGGAGAGCAACTCGAAAGGCTGAGTCCCCGAATCGAAAAGTACCCTCCGAATGGATGGGTTCTCGCGGTGCCCTCTCGGTACGAGGCGGAGACCCTGACACATCTGAGTCGGCTGGGAGACCGTACGTTGCGAGTCGGCAGCGGATCCACTCGTACCGTAGCTGTTTTGGCGGCGCAAGCGAATCCGGGGACGGTCGTGCCCCACGGGCGGGAGCAAGATTTTCTGGGACGACTTCCGCCGGCGGTGTTGGCCCGTTGCCTGGAGGTAGACCCGCGTACCTGGGAGGTCCTACAGGATTGGGGCGTCGAGACGTTGGCGGAACTGGCGGCTTTGCCGGAGCATTCGCTGGCGGCGCGGCTGGGACGGGTGGCTCCCGTCTTACTGGCTCTTGCGCGTGGTGAGGATGTACTCTTTTTGCCCGAGTACCGTCCGGAACCCCGGTTTACGGAGAGTCGGCTCCTGGATTGGACGATTCAAGAGTTGGAACCGTTGCTCTTCGTGCTGGGAAGTCTGTTGACCCGGCTCGGTCACCGCCTGGAAGAGCGGGGGAAAGCCGCTGCAGCCCTGCGTCTTTCGCTCCGTTTGGAAACCGGGAGAACTTGGGAATCACACGTTTCTTTGGCTACTCCCACGGGTGACGCCCGAACGATTCTTTCATTGGTGCGCTTGGAACTACAGACCCATCCCCCTG
>JAPXNP010000287.1:2092-3569 GCA_033811955.1 Acidobacteriota bacterium | reverse complement strand
TCCAAGTGGAATCATCCTCAACTCCGGCACCCAGATATCCGGATCCCATAATGGTAGCGATTACAGCCTACTCAACCGGTACACTGAACATCTCAATGCGTATTCAGGTGGAAACCAGTTGGATTTCCACCGCAATTTCAATCCTAATCTGAAAATCTCGGGGGGAGCCGGCTACGGAGTTTTGGGCAAGGACGTCTTGTTCAACTTTTACAGCAACCTGTTCCAGGGAGCCAACGCCGGTGCTTACATCTTCTGGGAGTACTCCACCTTAGATCCCGACCTGACGCTTTGCCAGAGCGGTCTGGATATGGCGGAAGGCTTTCAGGAAATGAGGGGTGAGGGGATCGGCAAGCTCGTCGGTCTGGGAACCCCCGACAATCATGGGATCGCCATTCACTACTCCTATCCCAGCATCCATGGAGCTTGGATTGTCGACGGCAAGATCCTGGAGCAGGTCTCCTACCATACCAGCAAGACCTTTGACCGTTTTGGCGAAAATCGAGACGGGTGGGTCAAGATCCTCAGAGATCAAGGTCTGCAATTCGACTTTATTTCTTATGGGGATGTCGAAGGGAATGGCCATATCCAAAAAGGATACAAGGTCTTTATCCTGCCCATGAGCGTGGCGCTCAGCGACGAGGAGGTCGAAGCTATCCGGCAGTTTGTGCAAGAAGGAGGGACCGTCGTCGCCGACGCTCTTCCCGGGGTGATGGACGAGCGAAATGTCTTTCGAAGCCCGCGGGCTCTGGCGGACGTCTTCGGCATCGAGCCGGTTCGGGCCACCAGGGAAGACATCGTGGCTATGAGCGGCGAACCGCACTTGCAGCTTGCCGGAGCCAGACCGTTAATGACCGCGGAAGGGAAGCCGATTTTGCTCGAGCACCAGTTCGGAATGGGGAAGGGATACTTGCTCAATTACTTCCTGGATGAATATCCGAGCCAGAAGCGGGAGGGCATCAACCGGGAGGCTCTCGCCCGCATGAGCAAGCTGCTGGAAGCCGCGGGCGTGCGGCGGAAAATCCGGCTGCTGACCGAGGATGGAAGCTCCGTGGATGACGTTTCGATGTACCTCTTCAACAACGGAACGACCCGTTTGCTAGGATTGGTGCCGGACAGGGAGAAGCCTGCCGCTGAGACCATTCGGGTCGGCTTCGATGGGACTGCCGCCATTTATGATGTGAGAAGAAAGCGCCTTCTTGGGACGGCCGACCATTTCCAGGTGAGGGTGGAACCGGCGCTCCCGGAGCTTTTCGCCATGGTGGAGAAGCCCATCAACAGTCTCGAACTGCGCGGTCCGGAGTGGGTCAATAGAGGCGACGAGGTTTCCTTCGAATTCACCTTGATGGGTGTCGACAATCTTCGCTCTGTAGTCAAAGTAGTGGTGCGCAACCCGAGTGGAGAAGAAGTCCAGTATTACGGCGGCAACCGCGATGTCGTGAACAGCCGCGGGACGGGTTCCTTCCGGACCGCCCTCAAC
>JAPXNP010000287.1:0-2069 GCA_033811955.1 Acidobacteriota bacterium | reverse complement strand
GATGAAACGGGGGTTTGGACGGTGGAGGTAACCGATGCCATTAGTGGAGCCACGCGAACCATCAACGTTCACGTGGATTGATGCGGGCCCGAATCTTGGCCGAAGAATTCGGTTAAGGAGGAAGCTGAGAGTGTCGGGAATGCATCCGGCCTTCGGGCCCCCGGCTGACTGACAACGCGGGCGGGCTCGACCCGCTCGCATGTTTACAGCAATCCTAGGACGTCACCCATTGGCATGGTATTGTAGGGTCTCTCCAACATAACTGTTGACGCGAAATGGTCAATGAATGCGGCGGTAAACTGCCTCGAAACTCTGACGGTTCCGCCGGACTCTCCCGTAGAGGCTTTCTGGAAGTCACCGCCGGAGCCGGTCTGGTTGCTTCCTGTCCCACATCCACGGTAGCCTCGGCTCAAGAAAGGACCTTCTCACCAGCGATTGGCAGTCCCCTGTTTGTTTCGGCAAAGCCGATCTGGCCCAAGGGTCGGTCCCGCGAAATGAATCTTCTGGTCGGGTTCCGAGCGGTGATCGAGAGGGCTCCCGAAGGAAGGCCGTGGATCCTGCGGTCGACCGGCTCGAGTCTTTACCGCATTTTCGTCAACGGAACCTTTCTCGGTCACGGACCGGCTCGGGGTCCGCATGGGTTTTATCGGGTGGACGAATGGGAAATCCCAGTCAGGCTGCTCGGGGACAGGATTACCGTTGTGGCGTTGGAGGTAGTCGGCTACAACGTGAACAGTTATTACCTTCTGGATCAGCCCGCTTTTCTTCAAGCCGAGGTCGTGAAGGGAGAAGACGTCTTGGCCTCCACCGGGGGAAAAGGTGTCGGCTTCGACGCGGAAATTCGCAGTGAGAAGCTGCAAAGGGTCGAACGCTACAGCTTTCAGCGAACATTTACTGAAGTCTATCGTCTTCCTTCCGACAGCACTAAGTGGAGAGTCGATCCATCGACCCCTATGGAAACCGAAGAACTGGAGATTCAGCCAGCGAAGAACTTGATCCCGCGGGGGACGGCCTATCCCGTTTTTGAGAAGAGACAGCCGTTGGTGCGCCTGTCGACGGGAATGATGCTTGTGCACACACCTTCAGAGGTCTGGAAGAGCCGAGCTATGAGCAGTGTGGGCCCAACGTTCAAAGGCTTTCCGGAGGAAGAGCTCGAAGCGGTGCCCTCTAGAGAAATCCAGGGCTATCGGAGCCGGCCTGTTTCAGCCCCACCGGAAAGATACAGCCCGCAGATCCGCTATCGAGTGAAGGCGCCGAGTTTTCAAACCTTTGATTTCGGAACCAATCTGACCGGCTTTATCGGTATGACAGTGGAATGCGGGCGGAAGAGCCGGATCTTTCTGACATTTGATGAGATCCTCACCGATGGCGACGTCAACTTCAGACGACTCGGATGCGTCAACATCCTAAGTTATGAGCTACCGGAAGGCCTGTACGAGCTAGAGTCACTGGAACCTTATACCTTGCGCTACCTGAAAGTGATCGGAATCGAGGGAGATGTCGAACTGGCTCATATTTACCTGCGGGAACTGGTTGATCCTGAGGCGGAAAAGGCTCATTTTGCGGCCAGCGACAGGCGGATCGGGCAGATCTTTGAGGCGGGCCGGCAGACCTTCCGCCAAAATGCCCTCGATATTTTCATGGACTGTCCCTCCCGCGAAAGAGCCGGGTGGCTGTGCGACAGTTTTTTTACCTCGCGGGCAGCCCTCGATCTGACTGGAAGCACATCTGTGGAGCGAAATTTTCTGGAAAATTTCCTTCTTCCTGCTCAATATCCGAACCTCCCCGCAGGGATGCTTCCCATGTGTTACCCGGCCGATCATCCCGACGGGCGGTTCATTCCCAACTGGGCACTCTGGTTTGTCTTGGAGCTGAAAGAATACCTTCAGCGCAGCAACGACCGTGAAATGGTGGAAAGTTTTCGGCCCAAGGTCGAGAGGCTTTTCGAATACTTTACCCACTTCAAAAATGAAGACGGTCTACTGGAGAAGCTCGAAGGCTGGATTTTTATTGAATGGTCAGAGGCGAATAGGCTGGTGCAGGACGTCAACTACCCCACCAACATGCTC
>JAPXNP010000286.1:0-3571 GCA_033811955.1 Acidobacteriota bacterium | reverse complement strand
ACCGGACTATCCCCTTTCGGATCTCCGTTTGTTCGCGGCGCTTCTCATCTCGCGAGACATAAAGGCGACGAGATCGCCTCCGATTGCTCGCTGGCTGTTCGTCCCGATAACCGTCGGAAGGGTCGAAAGAAAGAGGCAGGTTGGAGTATGAAGCAGGTGACGGTCCTTGTCCTTTGTTGTTTTGTGGTTATCGCCAGTGTAATGGCGTCCCCGATACGTGACGGGCGCGGGTATCCCGATGTCGGCACTCGAGTCAAATCAAACGTCCCGCGGGTCAGCTTCCTATCTTGCGGTGCGGCTGTCGGCTTCACGGCAGGCATTGCAGTCGGCATCGTGACGCCTTGTTCGATCATCTGTGCGGTGTCCGCCTGGTACCTCGTGCCGGTCATTTCCTACACGTGTGGAAGTCAAGGGAGGAAGATGTGACAACTAAGAAAGACATGCTCAAACGTCTCACGGAGCGACCGGTCCTCGCCCGGATTCTCGGGGTTTTGGTCCTTCTTTTGGCCTTTTACAACTATTGGCGCACCCACTAAAAGGTGCCCGCTTGGGACACAGTTCGAATCGACTGCAACGGAATCGGGAGGCTGAGATGAGTAAGAAGACGTTATTGTGTAGGTTCGTGTCCGCCTGCTTGATTGTCGGCGTCCTGTTGCTTTCGGGAGTCGCCGGCGCTGCTACACCCCGGTGGTGGGGGAGCGAGTCAACAGTGGTTTCCGATGTCTCTCCGGACTGGACGGGAGAGGGTCCTACCAGGAAAGACCTCTGTGACTTCGCCCAGGGTTTCTCGGTGGGAATGGGGTTGGTAAGTCTGTTTGGGTGCTTTGCTTGTGGAGTCGTCGGCGGTGTCGTGGGGGTCGGATCGTTGATTGCTTGTTGAGCTTTCGGCGGTGACGGACTCTGCGGACCTTGGCGAGGAGCCGTGGGAAAACCGGGTCCTTTGCAAAAGAGAGGTGCCGCGGCTGATTGGCCGACGGAGGATACGCTTGATTTGATTGCGGCCGGGGTTGGCGAGCGAAGGCTCCTCGCCGGGTCGCGCGGTGTGGGGCCCTTTGCGACAGCCGTTATGGGGTTGCCGTGATCGGGCCCTTAGACTTCATTTTCCGAGAGACATGTGCCGAAGGAACCATGTGGCTGTCTGAAGCATTCCGGTTGTCCCGCCTTCTTGTCGCCCAGCGGACCAGGAAGACGGCTCGTGAACGTGGTTGGCTGTCGCTCGTGATCCTGGGCGGGTTACTGTCTACGCTCATCGTGATCGCGGCCGTCAGGTTCAGACGCCTGCCGCAAATGCAGGCGTCTGAACTAATGACGAGCCTGGTTGCGGGATTGTGGGTGTCCCTCTATCTTCTCGCGTTCCTTACGGGCATTCATTTGACGTGGCGTATCGACCTGGAGAAGCTGCTATGGCTTCCCGCAAGTTTCCGCCGGCTCTACGGTGTAGGCGTCGCTCTCAGCTTCGTTTCCCTGCCCGTCGGCGTGGGCCTGTTGGGCTGGATCTTGGCTTCGGCCGAAGTGCATTTGTTGCAGCTCGTCTCGATCACGGTGGGGTGGTCGGCTCTTCTTCTGCTGAGTCGCCTGCCTGCTTCCGGCTTGCGCTTTGCCGTCCGGGAGAGGTACGGTCTCGGCTTCCTGCGACGAGCCGGCGGCATTATCGCCGGCGTTCTTCCCGCCGTCGCCTGGTTGGCGTCTGCAGCCGAAGGAGAGGCCGTTTTCTTTATCCGGTGGATAACCCGGCTTCTCGAGGGGAAGATACAATGGACCGCCTTCCTCGGCCTTTTCGTCCTGTCGGCGGCTTACCTGGCGCTGGAATACGGAATCCAGCGCCAGGTCCTCACCTATGGGGGAACCCGGTCGACCGGCGGTCGACCACACTCTCGAGTGTCAAGCGGTTGGTGGTTCTCGAGGCTCAACCGCCCGTTACTGCTGCGTCGTCTGTGTCTGCTCGGCTTGCTCCGAACCCAGTATTCGTCCTGGGCCTGGGTCGTCGGATTCCTTTACCCTTTGCTCTGGCAGTCGCTGGCGCAGGAGGAAGTGCCGGTGCTCACGGTTGTCGCCTACTGCGGGATCGTGCTGCTTCCCCACAGCGCTTACCGGGGCAACCTCTTCGGTATGGATCGATGCGGTGCCTGGGCTTATCCTCTGCTGGGTGTGTGGGGTGAGGAGCTGGTCCGCGCGAAGAACTCGGCCCTCACATTTCTCCAATCGACCATGATGCTGGGAGCCGTACTGCCGGCTTTCCTTCCTTCGCTTTCCCGCGTGCACGAAGTCAAGCAGTGGATCTACATGTTCGGTTTTGCGTGGATGATACTGCTGCTAAACGAAGCCGCCGGAGTTTACTTTTCGGTCGGACATCCGGAATCCATCGATTCGAAGTCGCGCTACTCCGGATCCACGACCCCAGGAGCACTGATCATTTGTAGCGCCAACGTCGTGCTTACGGCAATCTATGCAACGCTTTCCGAAGTGATTTTACCGGACCTGACCATGGAGCAGACCTTGCTTTTGCTCTTGCCCCTGCCGATATTTTATGCAGCCCGGAAGGCGGCTTACCGGTGGGTCCGACAGGTATTGAAAGAGAAGACGGAGGGAATTCTCTACAAGCTGTCCTTGGCACCATGAACGAGAGCATTAGGGTTTGTCGAATCTCGAAGAGCTATGGGCGGGTTAAGGCACTGAAAGACGTGTCGTTCACTGTGGCTCCGGGCGAGGTGTATGGGGTTATCGGACCGAACGGGGCGGGTAAGACGACACTGCTTTCGATTGTAGCCGGTCTGCGACGCGCCGACGAAGGCACCTGTTACGTCTTGGGCGAGCCGGTCCGGGCCGGCAACTTCCCCTTGATCCATCGCGTGGGATTCTTTTCTCCCAACCTGGGCGTACTGGATTACTTGCGGGGCGGGGAAATGATTCTAACCGTGGGCCGTTTGCATGGTCTAAGCCCTGAGGAAGCCCGACGGCGAACCGACGAGCTGCTGAAATTCTTCGACTTGACCGGTGCCTCGCAGCAGTTTGTGTGTGAGTACTCGCAGGGCATGCGCATGAAGGTGGGTTTGGCCTGCGCGCTAATCCACGGTCCAACTGTCTTGCTCCTTGACGAGCCGTTTACGGGTCTGGATCCTACCGCGGTGTACCGTCTGGTGCACACCCTCCAGCCGATGGCCGCCCGCGGGAAAGCGATCTTGGTGAGTTCGCACGATCTCGGCCTGGTGGAGCGCATCTGTGACCGGGTGGGGATTTTGCATCAGGGTGAGCTGAAGGAAGAATTGCGGCTGAAAGGCGGGGACGGCCGACTTCAATCGGTGAGTCCGGAGCGGGGTCGTCCGGCCGGGCTGGAAGAGAACCTCTGGGGTGTGGTCGGGAGGCCGGAAGTCCCGGAATTCGATTGGTTGTAGGCCGGCTGCCTCGGGGCATGCCGGTTTCCCGAAAGGGAAAGCCTTTCCTCGGATTACATTGACGCGATAGAGCACCGGCTGCAGCTCGACGGCGGATTCGGCATCGTCCCGAACCCGTGAAGCTCCCAATCTCAGAACCCGGCGGGTTTGGGAGCCTGGAAGCAGGGACCGACGACTTG
>JAPXNP010000285.1:0-3575 GCA_033811955.1 Acidobacteriota bacterium | reverse complement strand
ATGCGGTGCGAGGCCACCTCGCAGATTGTTCCTCATGCCGGGAGGAATACGAAACTCTCTTGGAAACGACACAGTACGTGGAAATCCTTCCGGAACTGATTCCCCGAACCACTCTCTGGGCCGGTATCGAACGCAGTCTCGCATCGGCCGCGACGATGCGGCCCGAGCAACCCTGGTTGCTGCGCACCCTCCAGAGAAGATGGGTTCCCGTGTCTGCGGCGGCCGGCCTTATCCTCGCCATCTTGGCGGGGACCCAGATGTTGAACGACCGTAATCCGCTGGAAACCCAGTACCGCGAGTTCATGGAGACTCGAGAGCTACTGTTTAAGCAGCACCGGGAGGTGTTGTCGAACCGGGAACGCATTCAACAATTGCGCGATCTACGTAATCCGTTCAGCGCTCCTGTAAGCCTCTCTCAGGCAAATCCTTTCAGGGAGTGAGATACACCATGTGCGAGGCGGTTCTGGTTCTCTTAAGTTGGACGGCTTGGCCTTTTACGATCCAGCAGTCGTGGGAGGATATCCGGGTCATGGCCGAGGCTCAACATGAAATCGTCCTCCTACTGATAGAACGTGAGGAATTCGACAAGGTACCCGCAGCCGCTCGCGAGATCTTCACGCTTCCTTTCCCGCCGGAAGAAGAGCACCGGATTGTCAAGGAAGCGGAAATCCTGACAAGTGCCCTCCTCAGTCACAATCGAGCCGACCTAGCCCACGTTGTCTTGAATGACGCTTTGACAAACGTGAAGTCTCCCAAGAACAAGGCGAGACTACACAAAGAGAAGGCGTTCGTTCTCCGCAAGGAAGGCAAAGACGACGAAGCCATGCAGGAGTTTCAAAAGTGCGTGGAACTTGAGAAGCAGTCCTCCACCTCTCCGAACCAGTGACGCTCCGTTGCGAAAACAAGAAGCCTCAAATCACTTCCGTCACTCCTGAGTGGTACTGTCGAGCATGACAATGCGGGACGCACGACATTCCTTGCACCCCTCCTTGGAAGCCTATGTTGAAGAGCGGTTCTTTCAGTGGGCAGGCTGGAAACCCACGTCTTCCGAGGTGGAGTTTTTTCCCTATGCCGGGTTCCGGAACGTCATAAGGATGCGCGACAAGCGATTGCAGGTCCGCCTGTCGGACCTCCTCGCCCCCGCTCCCGGGGCAGTTCAGCAGGCTGTTATCGACGAATTGGTGGCGCGATTGCTGCGCCGCGAAATACCAAAGGCGGCGCAGCAGGTCTGCCGGCAGTTTCTTCGCCGTCCCGAGACGGTCGAAGCCATCGGTCGTGTCCGAAGGCAGCGTTGCCGTAAGCGTCAGCTTCCTCCCCAAGGGGACACGTTTGACCTGGCGAAGCTCTTCGATCGGTTGAACTCGGACTTCTTCTCCGGGCGTTTGCGGGTTGCTTCTCTCGGTTGGTCTCACAAGCCGAGCCGGGGTCGGCTGGGCCACTACGACCCCGATTTGGATCTAATTTTGTTGAACCGGGCTCTGGACTGCCCGGCGGTGCCGGAGTACGTCGTCCGTTATGTGCTTTTTCATGAGATGGTTCATGCCCACCTGCGACAGGCGGAACAGTCCTGCTCTCGTCAACGTGCTCACGGTCCCAGCTTTCAAGCCTTGGAACGGCGCTTTTCCGAGTATCGGCGCGCAAGGACGTTCCTAAAACATCACTTCCGTCGTCGCTGAACTGAACATTCGGGGCACTCAAGAATTCCGTGGGCGAAATCGGGGACACGCACGAATTTCGGTTGCAAGTCGTTGAAAATAAAGACTGAAAAAGTACGTCTGGTACAGTTTTGTTCGGGGAGAGTCGGGACCGGTCATCGTTCGCACGAAACGCTTGGTGCTGGAGAAGGCGGGCGGCTCGGGTACGTGCGTGCAGGAAAACACCGGTGAGGGTTCAGACTTCAGAATTCTCGGAGGACGTTGCAGGTCATCCCCGCCTGCGGATCGGGAAGCGGGCCGACAGCACGCAAGGGCGGGCATGATGTTTTCCGCCCTTCCCAGCGGGGCGGAAGCGGGGTACGGACCGCCTGTTCCGACTCGCGGAGGAATGATTCGCAGACGGAGACCCCGGTGCATGGTCCTCCTGATAGCGGCGAGCCCTTCCACCGACGGTAGTTCGGCCGGCGGTGAGCTTTTCCGCGGACGGTTGTTGGGCCGCCCGTGAAGTTCTCCACGGACAGTCTTTCAGTCGGTCAAAGCCGCTGGTCGGAGACCAAGCCCGGGGGCGGAAACGTAGGATCCAGAGCCGGCTCGATCGTCGGTCCGCAACGGGTTCCTGCACTTGACCACAAAGACTCCTCGGCGTGCTCAACGGGTCGGGCTTCCACGGGATTACGTTCGATGTGGCGAGCTGCGTTCCGGAGATGGGTGTCTCCGAGGACGCAGGCGAAGAAGCGTCCTTGCCAAAGGTGTCCGTCGAAACCGTACTTGCGGTTGGAGCAGGCGGCGTACGTCCTGTGCAGCTCGTGCGGACGGCGGGAGGCCGAGCACCATCACTCGGTGTTCTTCCGAACATGAGTCAAATCCTCTTCGCTCGAAGAAATTGGTACCAGACCTCCGTTTCGATGCTTCATTTTCAATCACTTAGAACCGAAATCCGTGCGTGTCACCAATTTTGCCAATTTTGCCGATTTCTCTGCGTGCTTTCAGTTTCAAACGGTTGTAAAGAGCCCCGGATGGAGTCAAGATATTTGCATTTCAGCAGCCCGAACGGGCGGAAAAGAGGACCCTTTTGATGAGTATGGCAGGATTGCGCACCATAATTTGTTCTTGCTTGGCAGGATCGGTGGTCCTGTCCTGGTTGCCAGCCCAAGAACTTTCACCGGCGCCACCCGAGTCGGCCGGAATGAGCCGGGGGCGACTTGAGCGAATTGACCGGTTGATGCAGCAATACGTCGACCAGGGGAGTTTTCCCGGCATGACGGTCGCCGTCGCTCGCCACGGACGTTTGATCTATCTTCGGTGTTTCGGCTATGCCGATTTGGAAACTCAAAGACCCGTCGATCAAAACACGCTCTTCCGGATCTACTCGATGTCCAAGCCGATTACGGCGGCGGCCGCCCTGTCGCTTTGGGAGGAAGGCCTTTATCAGCTGGACGATCCGGTTTCAAAATACTTGCCCGAACTCAAGGGACTGAAGGTTTACGGAGAGACCGAATCTCCCAGTGCCGATCATTTCGCGCGGGAGATGACGATACGAGACCTGTTCCGCCACACCTCGGGCTTAGGTTACGGTTGGGATGAGGGACCGATCGACGAGCTTTATAAGAAAGTCAATCTTTTCGATCCGACCACCACACTGGCCGAAGCGGTTGCCAAGCTGAAGTGCCTACCCCTCTACTTTTCCCCCGGCACGGCGTGGCACTATGGCGTCTCTATAGATGTTTTGGGGCGCTTGATCGAAGTGTGGTCCGGCCTTTCTTTGGACGAGTTTTTCCAAAAGCGACTTTTCGATCCGTTGTCCATGGGCGACACCGGTTTCTTTATCACCGACGACCAGCTGCCACGCCTTACCAGCCTTTACCGGCTCGACGAAAAGACCGGCAAGATGGAGACGCTTCCTCCCGCGTACTCTGTGGA
>JAPXNP010000284.1:0-3575 GCA_033811955.1 Acidobacteriota bacterium | reverse complement strand
AACGCGGTGACCACTATCATGCCCGCCAGGACTTGCTCTGCCCACGGACCGTAAATCCTACCCATGAAGTCGGCTCCGACGGACTTTGAGAGCATCGCCTCTTCCCACGGAATCACGCCGATGAAACCGAAGGACATCAGCACGTCAATGGCGGTCACGCCCAAAATGGACAAGATGACCGCCCAGGGGATGGTTCGCTCCGGGTTCTTGACTTCGGAACCGAGATAGCAGACTTGGTAATAACCCAAGAACAGGTACAGGACGTTAGCGGTACCCTCGCCCAGACCGCCGATGAAGTCCCAGCTCAGCTCCCAGGCCCCCTCCGGAACTCGGAACGCCATCTCGGGATCGAAATAGATCAGGGCCGTGACGATAACCCATCCGGTCGTTGCGATCATGGTGATCCACAGCCCGAGCATGATCTTCGCAATATCGGTGATCTTGCGGTACAAGGCGAAGATGAGGAACACGGCCACCCCGGCGGCCACGAATTTCATCGTCCATTCGCTCATCCCCGGGAAGAAGACCGCTAGGTACTGCACCAGACCGATGTTCCCGCTGGCGATCTCCAGAGGTCCGGCAAACAGGATCTGCCATACGAACAGGAAGGCTGCGAGCTTCCCCCACGTCTTGGGACCAAAGCCCTCGCGAAGAAACACGTACGTACCCCCTGCGGAGGGTAGTGCGGCTCCCAGTTCGGCGACGACAAGACCGTCCGCCATGGCAATGATCACGCCGACAAGCCAAGCCAGGTAGGAGTGGGGACCGCCCAGCGTGGCAAGAATCAAGGGGATCGCGATGAAAGGACCGATCCCCACCATGTTGGACATGTTGATGCTGGTTGCATTGAGGAGAGTCAGCTTGCGTTGCAAAGTCGGAGTCGTATCAGCCATAAACCGGTACGTTAACATAAGTTGAGGGCAATTCCGAGAACTGCACGGCAGCCTCTTGGGCCGTGTCCGGCGTACCGGGTTCGGCGTATAGCGTACGAGGTACGTGGCACATCGAAACGAGTTGCTTCGGCGGTAAGGCGAAAACCGGATAAAGGCTTGGACATTTCATTGCAGGCTCGAGAAAAGCGGTGGTAGACTGCGATCAATGCAACGGGAGAGACAGTGGTAGATCTGACGGAGTTTCGGCCGAGGCTGGAGACCAAAGGGCTGGTCAAACGTTTTCGAGGTCGCACCGTCGTCGATAACGTGGATCTCTGGATCGAGGCCGGGGAGATCGTGGGTCTCCTGGGTCCCAACGGAGCGGGCAAGACCACCACTTTCCACATCGTCATCGGATTGATTCTCCCGGACGGGGGTTCTGTCCTACTGAACGGAGAAAACATCAGTGACGTTCCCATGTATTTGCGGGCCCGTCGCGGTATCAGCTATCTCCCCCAGGAGCCCTCGGCGTTTCGCAAGTTGACGGTGGAGGAAAATCTGTACGTTGTCGCCGAGGCGCTGGGATTCAGCACCCGGGAAGCCGACGAGCGTGTGAATACGTTGTTGGAGGAGCTTGGCATTGCAGCGCTCAGGGCGAACCCCGCTTATACGCTGTCGGGCGGTGAACGGCGGCGGGTGGAGATTGCTCGAGCCTTGGTAATCCGGCCGTCGTTCATTCTTTTGGATGAGCCTTTCGCCGGGATCGATCCCATAGCGGTGCTCGACCTACAGAAGACGATCTTACGGTTGCGGGAGCGTCGGATCGGGGTTCTTATCACCGACCACAACGTTCGGGAAACCCTGCGGATTACCGACCGGGCCTATATAATTAAAGACGGTGCGGTTTTTCGGTCGGGTGCGCCCGAGGTACTATCGAACGATGTGGAGGTAAGAAAGGTCTATCTTGGTGAGCACTTTCGTCTCCACTGACTCGACCGGGAAGAGTGCGAAGCTCCGATGCCGGAGCAGATGAGGTTAAGTGGGTGTGAGTAGCAGGAATCCGTTACGTCCCAGCTTGATCGTCACGGTTTCGCAGCGGTTGGCGATGACGCCGTCTCTGCTGCAGAAGATTGAGCTCCTGACGCTCAATCAGCTGGAGCTGTGCGAGCTGATGACGCAGGAGTTGACGAAGAATCCGTTTCTGGAGGAAATCCCGGAAGGAGCGGATTCCCCCGACGGGATGCGTGAGAATACCGGGGAATCCGGCCAGAAGGAAGAGCCGGCCGCAAAAGAGAGTGACGATTTTGATTACGAGTACTTCTTTGGAGAGTACTTGAGCCCGCCTCAATGGGACCGGGAGTACGAGATTCCGGAAGACAAACCGTCCTTTGAAGCCTTCTTAACCAAAACATCAACATTGGCCGACCATCTGAGCTGGCAGGTACAACTCACCGAGATACCGGGACACTTGCGCGAGGCGGTTGAATTCCTGGTAGGAAACATCAACGAAGACGGCTACCTGACCATTCCGCTGCAAGAAGCCGGGCGCACCCTCCAAGTACCCGAAGCAACGATGGAAGAGGCCTTGAGCTTGGTGCAAACGCTCGATCCGCCGGGCGTAGGAGCGCGTGACCTGCAAGAATGCCTTCTTATACAACTGAGATTGGCCGGGCTCGAGAATTCTCTGGCCGCTCAACTGGTCCGCGACCACCTACCCGAGCTCGAGAAGAAGAAGTATAAGGACATAGCCCGACGGTTGCGGTGTAGTCTGGAGGAAGTAGGCGAAGCGCTGACGGTGATTCGGCGTCTCTCTCCTAAGCCCGGTTCCAAGTATGGAGGTGACGATCCCCAGTACATTCGCCCGGATGTCCTTTTTCAAAAGGTGGGCGATGAGTACCTGGTTATCTTGAATGACGACGGTATGCCCCATCTGAGGGTGAACCGCGCTTACCGGCGAATGCTGCTCAAGGGAAACAACCTTCCCAAGGAAGCGGTCAGCTACGTTCGGGAGCGTTTCCGTTCCGCTTTGGAACTGCTTCGCAGCATTGATCAACGGCAGCAGACCATCTACCGGGTCTGCCGGGTCATCGTGGAGCGCCAGAGAGAGTTCCTGGACCAAGGTTGGATGTACCTGAGGCCGCTTTTGATCAAAGATGTCGCTCACGAGCTGGAGGTCCATCCTTCGACTATTTCCCGTGTGGTTTCCAATAAATACGCCCACACTCCGCAAGGAGTTATTGAACTCAGGCGGTTTTTTACGCTGGGGGTTGAGAACGCCGACGGAGAATCGGTCTCGTCAGTCTACATCAAAGAGAAGATCAAGCAGATCGTGGATTTGGAGGATCGCAAACATCCTCTTTCCGATCAAAAGATCGCCGCACTTCTCAGCCAGCAGGGAATCCAGATCACCCGCCGAACCGTGGCGAAGTATCGTGACCAGATCGGGATCGCGGGCTCGCGCGAGCGTAGGGCCTCTCTGTTTTGATTCATCGGCGGCGTAGACAAACCGGTGCTCCCGATAGAAGATGTCGCGTTCGAGCTGGTGAACCCAGCCGCGACGAAGGCGACCCTGCTCACGCGAGGGGCGGTCGGTGTAGGTCTCCGGGGATAGGCTATGGATGCAGTGGAGGATTATCGAACCGTAAGTCAGCTTTACCAGGCCCGTGCCCGATCATTGCGACTTCGCCTGTCGGGTGGTCTAAA
>JAPXNP010000283.1:0-3577 GCA_033811955.1 Acidobacteriota bacterium | reverse complement strand
CTGGGTGATTTTGCTTCTGATTTATGCCTGGATCGCCTCTACCTTACCCGTGCAGGTCCTTCTTCAGCCTCGGGATTACATCAATGCTTGGCAACTTTTTGTCGCCATGGGGTTGCTGGTGGTCGGTGTGATCGCGGCATCGAGCATGGGGTCTCTTACCTTCGCCGCACCGGCGACAAATGCCGCGACGCCGGAGGGTACTCCCTACTGGTGGCCGTCTTTATTCGTGATTATTGCTTGCGGCGCCATCAGCGGCTTCCACTCGCTGGTCGCTTCGGGAACTTCTCCAAAGCAAATCGACCGGGAGACCGACGCCCTCTTCATCGGGTACGGCGGGATGCTGCTGGAAGGGTTCCTTGCCCTGCTGGTGATCGTCTGCGTTGCGGCGGGCGTTGGTCTGGGAGTGGCTGGATCCAGCGGCGTCCTTCACGGATCGGAGGCGTGGTCGCATTTCTATAGCGTCTGGATTGGTGACCGAGGTCTAAGTGACAAAGTGGCTCCCGTGGTGGAAGGAGCCGCAAACCTGATGGCTTCGGCGGGAATTCCTCGAGCTTTCGGACTGACACTGATGGGTGTCTTTATCGCTTCCTTCGCCGGCACGACTCTGGACACTGCCGTGCGCCTCCAGCGATATGTCATCGGCGAACTGGCTGAAGGTTTTGGACTCCGCCGAGCGGCTGGACGTTACACGGCGACTACCATAGCCGTCCTTTCCGCAGCGGCGCTGGCGTTCGCTTCCGGAGCCGATGGGAGCGGCGCCATGCGACTCTGGCCGTTGTTCGGGACCGCCAACCAGTTGCTTGCCGCCCTCGCCTTGCTTGTCGTCACTATGTACCTACGTCGCTGGGCGGACGCCCGCTACCTGTTGACCGCGCTTCCGTGCCTCGTGATGTTGGTCGTGACGAACTGGGCGATGATCGACAGTTTGCAGAGCTTCTACTCCACCGGAAATACCCTGCTACTGGGAGTGAGCGGCTGTATTACCTTGGTGGCCCTGTGGATGACGGTGGAAACGGCCCTCGTCTTCCGCCGATCGTTCTCCAGACGGGCCGTCGGTGGGGAGCAGCCCATCCTTACGATTCTTCCGTAGCCCCGACGTTGTGCATTACCCGGAAAGAGCCTGCTAAACCGTAGGCCGGAATTCCGCCGTGGGAAGAAATACGCGAAAACAGGTTCCTCGGCCCGGCTCGCTTTCCAGTTCGATGGTTCCTCCAAGGCGCTCCACTAGTCGTTTCACTATGGACAGTCCCAGGCCGGTTCCTACCGCCCCGGTCGCCTTCGCCTCCCGTGTTCGGAAGAAGCCTTCGAAAATCTTCTCGCGATCCTCAGGCCGAATTCCGATTCCGGTATCGCAAACCTCAACCACAACCTTTCCCTCCGCCGGCTTCCGAGCCGTCAGCCGTACTTTCCCGCCTTCGGGCGTATATTTCACCGCATTGTCCAGCAGATTCTGAAAGATACGCTCAAGGTCCTGAACCTCGGCCCGCACGGTAGTTTCAGGCGCAATCTCCACCTCCAACCGGATCTTCTTCCTCTCCGCACTCTCTTGAACCGTCTCCAAAACGGTGTCGAGGGCCTCCCGCAAGCCAACGGGATCGGGAAGCTGCACCGACGGGGGTCGCTGAGCGGCAGCCAAATCTAGAAAATCCCGAATCGTGGAGAAGGCGTCTTCGAGCCGGCGGCGGGCTCGGGCTACCAATTCTTTCTGTTTCGGTGTCAGAGAGCCGGCGTACTCCAGAGCGTCCAGGATTCCCTGAATGGCCGCCAGCGGGCTCCGAAGCTGGTGATGTGCCATTCGGGCGAACCACACCTTTTCTTCGTTGAGTGCTTGCAGCTCCGCATACGCCCGGGCGTTTTCAATGGCCACGGCCCCCAGGTTCGCCAAGTTACGAAGAAAGCGTTGTTCTCTTTCACTGAAGACGTGAGGTTTGTCCGAGTAAACCCGGATGACGCCCAAAACACGGTTCTTCGCCTGCACCGGCACACACAGCATTGACCGAAGCCCCTCCTGCCGGGCCTCCTCCCGGTACTGGAATCGGTGATCGTCTCCTACCTCCAGCACTTGGACTACGCCGCCCCGCAAGGCCTCCAGATCGACCAGGCTCTTCGAAACCTCGACCGGCCCCTTGTTCAAGTAGGCTTGGCTCAGTCCATAAGCGCCTCCGATGTAGAGACGAGTCCCCGTCTTATCGAAAAGGCGTATGAAGCAGGCCTTCATATTCAGCAAGCGAGCCGCCTGCTCGGCGATAAGATTGAGCACTTCCTGCAGGTCGAGGGTCGAGTTGACCAGCTGGCCGAGCTCGTAAAGGGATTCCATCTCCCGCAGTGCTTGGCTGACCTCCTGCTGCGTGTTGTAAAGAGCCTCCTCCTTCTCGCGCAATCTTCGGGCGATAGAGGTAACCAGATACGTCGTAACAACAAAGAAAAGGGTGACGCCCGCCCAGATCAGCAAATCCGACCGGACGGCTTCAGGACCCACCCAAGCCACCGCAGAAGGAGCGGGAGTGATCCAACCGGCTTCCTGAGCTACAGCCAAGAGCCCCAACAGGAGAGACGAGGCTACCGTCAACTGGTAACACGCATTGCGCGACAGGAGAATCGCCGCGATGATCAGGTGGAAAGAAAAGATCAGCGTCAGAGGGCTGCGAATACCCCCCGTCAAATAAATGATTACGAGGAGGGCCACCCAGTCCAGGACGATCTGGACCACAATAAGCAATCGAGCCGTCCGGGGGCTGCCGCGAGTCTTGCCACGAAGCCTCAGGAATACGACGTTGTAGGCGAGAACCACAAAACCGATCAGGTACAGCGGTCCGGACGACAGGACCAGCCCGAACACGCGCGTGGCCAGCCAGGTACCCAGCAGGATCCCACCGGCCGCCAACCACCGGAGCTGAATGAACCAGGAGAGACGCTCTTCCACCTCCCTTTCGAGCGGGATGGCAAAGGAACTCTCAGCGCCGCCGTTCTGCATCCGGCACTTCCCCTTCCGCTGGGGCAGGCGTAACGATTCCTCCCTATTGTTTTTTCAGTTTCGCCTTCAGTAGCGCTAAGAGAGTATCGGGTTTGATTGGTTTTTGGAAGACGCCGGACAATCCGAGCTCGGAAAAGTCAATCGCCGCCTGGAGATTGTCCCCTGTGGAACTCAAGATGTAGATTGGGGCTTTGTTTCCCATCGCCTGGAGTTCCTTCACGAAGCGGGTTCCTGCGTCGATCTCCTCCATCATCAAGTCTACGATCAGCAGATCCGGCTTCATTTCCTTGTAAACGCGCAATCCTTCTTCCGCACTGGTGGCGGTACCAACAATGTACCCGTTAGCTTCCAGCACCACCCGCAAGGCTTCCAGAATATCGGGATCGTCGTCTACGCAGAGGATTACGTGCTTTCCGTTTAGCATTGCCAATATCTCCCTGGATCCCCAACTTGCCGTTCGCCCAACTTTCCGGATCCGGCTGCCGGATCGCTCACCCGAAGCCCGTCTTGCAGCCAGCCCTCGACAAACGTCACGGCCGCCTCCAAATTGGACTGAGCTTCGTCCGTCAAACCCTCTCGAAACGGCTCAAAACAATAGCCCCG
>JAPXNP010000282.1:0-3578 GCA_033811955.1 Acidobacteriota bacterium | reverse complement strand
GGATCGTTTCCCAACTCGATACGAGTATTGCTGCTAATCTTGGGCCCTTCCACAGGAGGGAGGAATTTCCACTTTCCCCAGCGCAAGGCAAGTCCGCCGGCTTGTTCCACCAAGTATTCGCGCCCGCCTGCTGAACGCCCCAGCAGTGCGTCGAGGACGTCGAAACTGTCGGGTGCAGCATTCTCCAGGAGTGACTGTCCCACCAATCTCGCCAAGGACGCCGTCATGTCCACGTGGGACAGCAAAGCATCGCTTACGTAGTCCTTCGGTACAACTCCGGGCCAGTGCACCAGCATCGGAACGCGAGTGCCGCCCTCAAAACGACTGTACTTGCCGCCCCGCAAGGGACCGGTCGGTCTATGGTCGCCCAGGTGTTCCACGGCTCCGTCACGATAGCCGTCGTCCACCACCGGCCCGTTGTCGCTGGTGACGATCAAAAGCGTGTTTTTCCGGAGGTCCAGGCGATCCAGCGTCTCCATGATTTGTCCTACCGACCAATCGAATTCCACGATCGCGTCCCCCCGCAAGCCACGTTCGCTTTTGCCCACGAACCGGGGATGGGGCATCCGAGGGACATGGATATCGTGGGTGGCAAAGTAGAGGAAGAAGGGGCCGTCCCGATGTGCCTCGATGAACTTGACGGCCTTCTCCGTGATGACGTCGGCTATATCTTCATCGACCCAACGGGCGGCCTTGCCGCCGGCCATGTATCCGATACGGCTGATTCCGTTAATGATCGTCTGATCGTGACCGTGACTGGGAGGGTATTTCAATAATTCGGGATGATCGCGTCCCGTCGGTTCATCTCCAATCTTCTCTTCATAGCTGACCTGGATGGGGTCGTTCGGGTCCAGGTTGACGACACGATGATTCTCCACGTACACGCACGGCACACGATCTCCCGTGGCCGGTATGATGAAAGCATAGTCAAACCCGATCTCCAGCGGTCCGGGCTGAATCTCACCGTTCCAGTCGGGCTTCGGATTCCCCAGACCCAGATGCCACTTTCCCACCACCCCCGTGGTGTAGCCCGCCTTCTTGAGCATGGCGGGGAGGGTGTACTGTTCGGTGCCGATAATCAAACCTGCGTCTCCTGGTAGAACGCCGGTTCCCTTTTTTCGAAAAGCGTACTCCCCGGTAAGGAGCGCATATCGAGACGGTGTGCAAGTGGCGGCGGGAGAATGAGCGTCGCGAAAGAGGATCCCTTCTTGGGCCAGGCGATCCACGTTGGGTGTGGGTATCCCCCGGGCCCCGTAGCAACCGAGGTCACCATAGCCGAGGTCGTCGGCGTAGATGAAGACTATGTTGGGAAGGGAAGCTCCTTCCTGTAGTACGGCCGGATAACTTTGAGAAAGCCGGGCTATAAAGAATGGCAGGACAAACAGCCGTAAGAGCTTCTTAACCATCTCGCTAACCTCCTTACTGACCGGCCGCCGGTGTGCCTGAGATTTCGCCTCTCCGCCAAGGGTCTAATGGGCCCCTGTTGGAGGGTTTCCGATAATTGTTATGCGCGTCCTCGAGTCAAGCCGGGTTCGACGCCGGCACGGGCCAGAGCATCAGTCAGGCTCTCTATTCTTGAAACGTCTTCTTGAAACGTCAGCGTCGGGATCACTGCCCTTCGAGTCAATGTCCGGTTGTCTGAATAGTGAAGGAACCGGCCGCCCCTTGGGCCTCGTAGGTTTCCCGGGCAACGTCGAAGATCGCTCTCGCCCGGTCCTCGGGCAAACGTTCGCCGTCGGCGCTGATCGGGTTTTTGATCACCAGTCGTCGGGGAGCCAGAAGCGAGGCCAGGTCCGCCAAATCGTACGACGTGAGAACTCCGGGAACCGCTGCGTGTATCAGGCGAGGCTGGTAATACTGTGTCTCGGTCAGGGAAAAGTAAGAGCCCAGCATTCCCTCCACCGTGATTTCTCCGATGGCGGGCTCGAAGACGGCTGCATGAAGTAACGCGGGTCCAAGTTCGTGCAGAGCGACGGCCCGAATGTCTCGTGGATCTATTCCGGGCTCCTCCTTCAGAAACCGGACACACTGCACGATATCGGCGGCCTGAAGCCCCACGATGCTCTTTCCCAGAAGGGCGGCAAAGAACCAGGTGTTGTAACGGCCGACGCCGATCTTGAACTCGTAGGCGTCTCCCCGGAAATCACCGCCGCCCAGCTCACCGACGCCCAGCAAATCGGGTGCCAGAACGACGAAACCGCCTCTGACGAGAGCTTCCATTCGTCCCCCAACGCCGGCGTCCACCTGTTTCCCTTCCGGATTCAGGTAGATGATCGGGGCATGATCACCTGGAGCATCGGGACGCAAGAGGAGGAAAGGGATCACGTAGCGGCCCGGTCCGGCGACGAAATAGCGCTCGACGGCGTAGCCCGGTCGCCGATATCGACCGGCGAAAACGGCCTCCGGAGCGGGACCCGGCATCTCGAAACCGGAGAGTCTGCGGACATCCTCGACAAGGGACGAAGGAATCGATCGGTTTCGGCGCTTTTCCTCGAGAGTGCGCCGAAGACTCATGCTCTCTTCCTTGACAATGTCGAAAATCGATCGGCCTCCCAATGAGCTCAAGACTTGTCCTGACGGCGTGATCCGAAGTTCTTCGGGCGAGAGCGGAGAGACGGGGAGGTCCTCGTCGTTTCCCTGATGCGACAAGTGATGGAGGAAAAAGCGATACATCGCCGACCTGTTTCGAGGCGTACTGGCATGCGGTGCATCGTCTTCCACCATCATGATGTCGGCTTCGTGTCCCAACGCCGCATAAACTCGTCGGACCTCCTCAAACGTCTCGCGCGCCCCTTGGATGCTGAAAAAGTCCCGCGTCGTGGTGATCATCAGGGTGGGTTTAGGCGCGCGGGCAATGAGCAGATCCGCATGATCCACCCCCTTGCTGAGTCCGTTCAGGAAATTCTGTTCCGCATCCTGAGGGCCGATGGATTGAAGCAGTCTCTGAAAGTTGGTGATGTAACACTCGGGGGCGGCCGCCAGGACACGGTCATCCAGGGCCGCGATGTAGGCCGTCTGGGTTCCTCCGCCGGATCGTCCTGTGACCCCGATGCGTCGGGCGTCGACCTCTTTTCTGGAGACAAGATAGTCGATGGCACGTATGCCGTCCCAAATCATGTACCGGGCAAACGAAACGCCGTTCAAATAGCTCTGCGCTCCGGCGTAGGAGTGTTCCTGGGTAGGACCGCCGATTTTCGATTCCCCGGTTTGCGGATCGGCATACTGAAGTCGCTCGCCTTGCCCCACGGGATCGAAGGCAAGAACCACGAATCCTTTGCGGACAAGGTTCAGGATCACGGTCTGATACGGGGAACTGCGGAACCCTTCTACGGAGTGTCCGCTGCAAAAGAGGACGGAGGGAGCCGGTACATCAAGCGGGTCGGGGATGAAGAGAGCGGCCGTTACATAAAAACCCGGCAGTGATTCGAAGACCAATTTTTCCACCCGGTACTCCGGCTTGGAGAGCACCCCCAGAATGCGCGGCTGTAAGGGGGTACGGGGAGGAAAAGGCCCAAGCAGTCGGTTCAGAGTTTGCCGGACTTTGGTAATCTCCCCTCGCCACGCCGTCGCCCCTTGTA
>JAPXNP010000281.1:0-3594 GCA_033811955.1 Acidobacteriota bacterium | reverse complement strand
GGATATGACCGAGACCGATCGCCGTTTGATTGCGGAACGCTGCAGGCTTGCCCCGGAGTCACGACTGGTGATCACCCACGGCACCGATACGATGGTGGAGACGGCCTCGGTCCTGGCCGACAGGGTCCCGAACAAGACGATTGTCTTGACGGGAGCCATGATCCCCATAGCCTTCGGGAGTTCCGACGGCCTCTTTAACATGGGTGGAGCACTGGTGGCGGCACAGATTCTCCCCGTAGGGGTGTACGTGGTGATGAACGGTCGGGTCTTCCCTTGGAATCGGGTGTACAAAAACCGCGAAACCGGTGTCTTCGAGGAAAGATAGTTTCCAAGGGGGTCTGTCTCAGAGACGGGGAAGACAAAGCAGCCGATAGGAAGCCGAGCCCCGAGCGCTTTCGATCAAAGCTCCTCCAGGTCGGTCCTGTCGTCCTTGTAGTGCTTCTTGCAGCACCGGAACGCAAGAACTTCTTGACCGTTCCGTGTATCCCCGGTCGCAGGTAACAGAGGACTCAGCGCGCGCATGCCGGTCAGAATCGCCACCGGGGTCGAAGGCACCCGCCGGCGCTTGCCTTCCGTCCGCCGGCGCTTCATTTTTTCCGCCGGAGGAGGCCATCCGATACATCAGCATGCTGGTAGCTTTCGTCACCTTGCTTCGTTAACCTGGCCGAGGATCACACCACCGTCTGGGACCCCGTTCAAAGTCTTGATTTCTCGGGGGACACCAAGGTTCGGCTGGACGCCGTCGCCTTCGAACCGGACCGACTACGGTTCCAGCTCTCGGGCCTATTCCACGTTACCGCACCGGCCGACGTCGACCCACGGGTTCGGCGCCGTCCCGCTCCAGCCCGGGTGTTCTCCGTTCAGCGGCGGAAAAACAGGACACGAAAGCTTCGATGTTGCGTAAGGACACTGACTCGCCTGGAACCTCTGCAAATTTACATCTCGCGACCCTGCGAGGGTTGCTCCAGTCTACGGCAAGCCTAGGGAGACAAACGACATAGGGGAAGCGATTGGGTTAGGCGGCGGTTGACTGCTCTTGGACCTGTTGGTAGCATGACGCAACGATAGGAGGAGAACGAATGAAACAGTTACCTCTTGCCGTCGGATTTCTGTGGGTAGGTGTCGCCCTGGGAGCGCAGGAGCCTCCACCGGCGTACTTGAATCCGGATCTGCCCATTGAAGAGCGTGCCAGAGATTTGGTCTCACGCCTGACTCTGGACGAGAAGATAGGACAGCTGAATTATGAGGCCCCAGCCGTCGAACGCCTTGGTATCCCGGCCTATAACTGGTGGAGTGAGGCGCTGCACGGCGTCGCCCGCAACGGTCGAGCCACGGTTTTTCCGCAAGCTATCGGGCTGGCGGCAACCTGGGATCCTGATCTCATTTACGAGGTCGCGTGGGCGATTTCCGACGAGGCTCGCGCCAAGTTCAACGCCTCGGTAGAACTGGGAAATCGCATCCAGTATGCGGGTCTAACCTTCTGGTCGCCGAACATCAACATCTTCCGGGATCCTCGTTGGGGCCGCGGGCAGGAAACCTACGGTGAAGACCCCTACCTGACAAGCCGCATCGGCGTCGCTTTCGTCAAGGGCATGCAAGGTAACGACCCCCGGTACCTTAAGGTGGCCGCTTGCGCCAAGCATTATGCCGTCCACAGTGGACCGGAAGGAGATCGTCACCACTTCAACGCCGTGCCGCCCAAGAAAGATTTTCGAGAGACGTACCTTCCCGCCTTTCAGGCCCTCGTGCAGGAAGCGGATGTGGAATGCGTCATGTGCGCCTACAACCGCACCTATGACGAACCTTGCTGTGGAAGCAACTTACTTCTGCAGGAGATCCTGCGGAGGGAGTGGGGTTTCGACGGTCATGTCACCTCGGATTGCTGGGCGCTGGCCGATTTTCACCTGAATCATAAGGTGACGAAGTCTCCTGAGGAATCCGCCGCCAAGGCATTTAAAGCCGGAGTGAATGTCAATTGCGGAAACACCTCGCCGTTTCTGAAGCAGGCCGTAGAGCAAGGGCTGATCACCGAAAAAGAGATCGATGAAGCTCTGGTCACCCTTATGAAGACGCGGTTCCGTCTGGGTCTATTCGATCCTCCCGAGAGGGTGCCTTGGACGAGAATCGGACCCGAGGTTATCGACTCGCCAAAGCACCGGCATCTTGCGCGAGCGGCGGCAGCAAAGAGCGTGGTACTGTTGAAGAACAACGGTGTCCTTCCTCTCTCCCGCAACATCAAGAAGTTGTTCGTCATGGGCCCCAACGCCGCCGACGGCAACGTTCTGCTCGGCAACTATTACGGTCTGAATCCCGACTGTCGGACCATCCTGGAAGGGATCATGTCCAAGGTACACCCGGGAACGAATATGGATTACCGCCAGGGATTCCTGTTGGACCGCCCAAACATCAATCCTATGGACTGGACCGTGGGAGCCGCACAGAACGCCGACGCGATCATCGTCGCTCTTGGTTTATCTCCTTTGCTGGAAGGCGAAGAAGGTGAATCGATCCTCTCGCCGACGATGAGCGACCGTCCCGACATTCGGCTGCCGCAAAACCAGATCGACTATCTGCGCAAAGTGCGCAGCGCCGGAGACACTCCCATCATTGCGGTGGTCTTGGGAGGGAGTGCCATAGCCATGCCGGAGCTTCAGGAACTGGCCGACGCGATCCTGTTCGCCTGGTATCCCGGTGAGGAGGGTGGTAACGGCGTGGCCGACGTTATCTTCGGCGACGTGGTGCCGTCCGGCCGGTTGCCGGTGACCTTTCCTATGTCGACGGACCAGCTGCCTCCTTATGACGACTACTCCATGGAGGGTCGGACCTACAAGTACATGAAGGAGGCTCCCTTATATCCGTTCGGTTTCGGCCTTAGCTACACTAGGTTCGCCTATAGCGATCTCCGGGTGGATCCGGCGAACGTCGGCCCGGGCCAAAGCTTCCGCGTTGAAGTTACGGTTTCCAATACCGGAACGCTGGCTGCCGAGGAGGTGGTTCAGCTGTATCTCAGCAACGTCGAAGCGCCTTTCCGGGTACCTCTCTACGAGCTGAAGCGCTTCCAGCGTATCTTTCTCTGGCCGGGAGAAAGTCGCAAAGTAACCTTTGAGCTGAGCGCAGACGACCTCAAACAATACAACGACGACGGTGAGTTGGTCTTGGACCCCGGCGAGTTCCGCATCACGGTCGGCGGCGCCTGCCCTCACCCACGGGCGGTAGAGCTGGGAGCCCCTCAGCCCGTCTCGGCGTCGTTGTCGGTGCAAGGCTGAGCGCCCGGAATTCGGGAAGAATCGACCTGAGTTACGCTGCCGTGCCTGACCATGAACGGCACCGTCCGTCGGAGCGGGAGAGGTCGTACCGATGTAGGCGCCTCATGGAGGGCGGAAGCGAAGGATGAAAGAAGCTCCGCCCTCCATGAACCCCGGACCCCGGCTGCGTTCGGGATGGAAACCCATCCCAGTTCCGACACACACTTAGGGAGATGCATTCCCGACTCGTACGCTGTTCAAAGACTGTCCTTCGACAAACGGCACATTCGGGTCGGCCTCAAGGCGCTTTAGAGAGCCCCGCCCTTCGGTCTATCGGGCGGATGCGCCG
>JAPXNP010000280.1:0-3600 GCA_033811955.1 Acidobacteriota bacterium | reverse complement strand
TGGTACGTCACCGTCCCGATAGTCGCCCTTCTGTTGGCCTGGGCACCTTTGGTCCTAGCACGTGCGGATGAGGGTTCTACGACGGACGATCTGACCAGTCGGCAGGTACTGCTGCTGGATCGCGACGGACGCCACGTCCAAGGCGTACTGAGGCTAACCTCCGACGGGCTTGTATTTCAAGCTGAAGAAGGAGAACACGCTGAGCGCATCTGGAGCTACGACACGCTGCGGAGTATCAGCCTGAAGCATGCCCGATTGTTGGAGCTGGAGCTCCGCACGGGCGACAAAGTCAAGCTGGCCTCATTCGGTGCCGAGCGCTTCGATGAAGACTTTGCCAAAGTGCTCAGGGAGACGGTCAAGGGCGACGTTAGAATCCGCAGTTGATCCTGCGTGGCGGCTTCCCCGTACGTCACCGGGGGAAGCCGCTCTTCGCAACTTGCCCGTTCAGCCGGCTCCCCTTATACTGCCTTCCAAAATTCTCGTCTTTCGGGCCGATCTTCGCACCGGCGCAACGGAACGAGCCCGACGGAAGAGCCGAGCAGGAGGATCCGCAATCATGCAGAACGGAATAGCCCACGTCCCCCGAGCCGTCAACGAGCCGATCAAGGACTATCGTCCAGGAAGTCCGGAGCGAACCGCTCTTCAACTAAAACTCCAAGAACTCAAGGATCGAGAACTCGAGATACCCTTGATCATTGGGGGAGAGGAAGTACGAACCGGCCGGATGGGAGAGTGCCGAATCCCCCACCAACACTCCCACGTGCTGGCCCGGTATCATCAAGCCGGCCCCGCCGAGATCGAGCAGGCCGTGAAGGCAAGCCAAGAGGCGTGGAAGGAGTGGTCGCGGACGCCATGGGAGGACCGCGTCGCCATATTCCGAAGGGCGGCCGTCCTCTTGGCGGGACCTTACCGATACCTCTTAAACGCGGCCACGATGCTGGGTCAAGGCAAGACCGTGTACCAAGCCGAGATCGATTCGGCTTGCGAGCTGATCGATTTTTTCAATTTCAACACGCAGTGCATGGCTGAAATCTACGCTCAGCAACCACCGCACCATCCGGTTGGAACCTGGAATCTTCTCGAATACCGACCGCTGGAAGGCTTTATCTTCGCCGTCACCCCTTTCAACTTCACGTCGATCGCCGGAAATTTGCCGACGTCGCCGGCCATGATGGGGAATGTCGTTCTTTGGAAACCGGCTTCCACCGCCGTTTACTCAGCGTATTTTGTGATGCGGGTGCTCCAAGAGGCAGGTCTACCCGACGGCGTTATCAACTTTCTTCCCGGGCCGGGCAGCCAGGTCGGACCCACCGTGCTGGATCATCCCCTGTTGGCGGGGATCCATTTCACCGGATCGACCGCAGTGTTCCAGGACATGTGGCGTCATGTCGGAGCCAACATCAAGAGATACCGTAACTACCCTCGCCTTGTGGGTGAAACGGGAGGAAAGGATTTTATATTCGTCCATGAATCGGCCGACCTCGACGCCGCCGTCACCGGCCTGATCCGGGGCGCATTCGAGTACCAGGGACAGAAATGTTCCGCCGCCTCTCGGGCATACATTCCCGATTCCATATGGCCCGAGCTTAGGCGCCGCTACGAAAGTGCGGTTGCGACCATCAAGATGGGCCCTACGGAAGACTTCACTAATTTTATGGGTGCCGTCATTGACCGGACCGCATTCAACAACATCAAGTCATACATCGACTACGCCGCCGAAAGTTCGGAGGCGGAGATCCTCACGGGAGGCAAATGCGACGATTCGGTCGGGTACTACGTCGAACCTACCACGATTCTCACGACGAATCCGAAGTTCAGGACGATGGAAGAGGAGATTTTCGGCCCGGTTCTGACCGTTTACGTGTACCCGGCCCAAGAATATGAGGCGACTTTGCATCTGTGCGACGAAACCAGTCCCTACGCCTTAACCGGCTCCATATTTGCGAAAAATCGGAAAGCCGTCATCACGGCTCGCGAGATCCTGACCCATGCGGCAGGTAATTTCTACATCAACGACAAACCGACGGGAGCCGTAGTAGGACAACAACCCTTCGGAGGAGGACGGGCTTCAGGCACCAACGACAAGGCGGGCTCATCTCTCAACTTGCTCCGATGGGTAAGCGCCAGGGCGATCAAGGAACACTTTCTGCCTCCGACGGAATACCGTTACCCTCACATGGAGCAAGAGTGACCGATCGGCCCCGGTCGAGGGAAGAACTTCCACCGCGCGGGCGGGAGGTTGGGGTGATCACGAGAATCGGCTAAGCTATCCGGCATAAGGAGGAGACGAACCCGAAGCGTCCACGAGATCCCACGGGATTTCCCGACAAGGCTGGGGCAAGCAAGTCGTCCCCCCGCGAGAAGGCCATGACCAGGACCAGTTTTCGCCTACCGTTCACCATCTTTGGGATCCCGGTGGATCTGGATATATCCTTCCTTCTTGTCCTTCCTCTTTTAGCCTGGATCATCGGCAGCCAGATCGAGGCTTTCGTCCAGGCCTTCGCCGTGGAGATCGACCCGACGCCTCTAACCCAGGGCTTCATGCCTTACCTCGTGGGTTTCTTCGCGGCCTTGGGGCTGTTCGGCAGCATCCTTCTGCACGAACTCGGCCATTCCTTGGTGGGTCGGCTCTTCCGACTGAGGATCCGCCGAATCACCTTGTGGCTTCTCGGCGGCATGGCACAGTTCGAACGGATCCCCCGAAACCGGGGGACCGAAGCGGTTATGGCCGTCGCGGGCCCGCTTACCAGCATCCTCGTAGGAGTGGTGGCCGCGGCAAGCCTTGAGTTTCTTCCCGTGGATCGACCGGCATGGAGGTTCACCTTTACCTACCTCATGTACATGAACCTGATTCTCGCGGGGTTCAACCTACTCCCGGCCCTTCCCTTGGATGGAGGTCGAGTTCTCCGCTCCCTGCTGGCTCTGCGGATGCCTTACCTGAGAGCGACCCAGATCAGCGCTTCCCTGAGTCGATTCATCGCTCTGGTGATGGGTCTCCTGGGCCTCCTCGTAGTGAATGTTTGGCTGATTCTCCTGGCCTTCTTCATTTACATGGCGGTAGGGGGTGAGGCTCAGTACGCCACTGTTTCTACGACGCTCCGAGGCATCCGCGTCGCCGACGTCATGACGCGGAACGTCCATACCGTACCGGAGGAGATGACCGTAGCCGAGCTGGTTCAGAAGATGTTCGCCGAGCGCTACTTAGCCTACCCCGTCGTGGACCGACAGGGAGAACTCGTGGGTTTCGTTACGATACAGGAGGTCCGAGGGGCCCGCCGACATGCCGGTGACGACTCGAGCTTGTTGGTGCGCGACATCATGAACCCGAAAGTCGAGCGGGTCCACTACACACAGAGTGCCCTGGACGCCTTCCACAGGATACTGAGAACCGAAGCGGGCCGCCTGGTGGTCGTCGACGATTTCGGCCGCCTCGTGGGTATCGTCAGCAAGACTGACCTCTTGCGCGCTATCCAGGTCCGCATGCTGGATAAGGAGACGGCCGAGGATACGGAAACCGCTTCCGAGCTTGACCTTTCAGGCTGACTCCGCGTCCGACACCCCTTTGCGGCTCAGTCGCGAAAGGCCTCCTTATTGACCACC
>JAPXNP010000279.1:0-3638 GCA_033811955.1 Acidobacteriota bacterium | reverse complement strand
GCGCATCAGAATCGCGAAATCAGCAGGCGTCAAACCACGGACGACGCCGTTGTCATCATAGGCGGTGCCCAACAGACCCCGGATTCTATCCGCAACCCATCCCGCCTCGGCGGCGCGGTCCGGAAACCATAGCACTCTAAAATCCTGGGGCGTCAGATTCGCAAAGGCTGCCGGATTTTTCGGAATCCGGCTCGGCCCCAGCATGGCGGCTGCGAAGGCGTCCGAAGCCTGGACGATGGGCTCCGTGCTGCGGAAATTTTGGGAGAGGGTATGCACGCTGCAACCGGCATAGCGTCGTTGAAAACCTAAGATGTTGCTGACATCGGCCCCCCGCCATGCATAGATCGACTGGTCGTCGTCTCCAACCACGAAAAGCGTCTGCGAGCGCTGATGCAGCAGTCGGATCAGCTCCTCCTGGCAGGGGTTGACGTCCTGATATTCATCTACCATGAGGTGGCGCAAACTCCCAATGGCGTTTTCCACGCTAGCTGCATTGGCGCGGATCCCGTCAACCACATTTCGGATCATCAAGGAGAAATCGATATATTGATCCGTCCTCAGTCCGTCCCTGATACGAGAAAGCAGGTCACCGATGTCTCGATCTTCGGCGGTGACCGCGTTGAAGTCCAACAATTCGTCGTTGGCCGTCTTCCACGCGTCCGATGCCTGTTTGATAGTGTCGAAATAGCCGTTGTTACGAGCTCGCGGCCTGAAGGCCTGAAGCCCCAACTGGTAGTAACGTGAAATCAGGTAGAGCTTCAGTCGATTCTCGTCGAGCACGTCGTACTGTCGGTACGTGGCGTCCATGTCACCCAGCACGTGCTGGCAGTAGGAGTGGATGGTTCCGATATACATCGCACCCATCATCGTGGGGTCGAGTCCTGCGGTCGAAAGGGCTTGAGAAACTCGGCGTTTGATGGACTCAGCCGCCTTCTCGGTAAACGTGAAGGCCACGATCCCTTCGGGCGGCTCATTCTGAGCGAGGAGCCTGGCGATCCGGTAGGCCAATGTCCTCGACTTGCCCGAGCCGGCGCATGCCAGACACAATACTTCGCTTGTGGTATCCACCGCCGCTGCGTATTGCTGCGGCGTCAACTCGTTCCTCAAGACCTGGTCGATACTCATGTGAATTTGGTCCCTCTCCTGAATGGTTACGTCCCGGCGGTGCCCTGCAGGACTCGTTTGATGCTTCTGCCGTGTGCCTCGATGAACGGCGGCGGCAGTGCGTTGCCGATCATCAAAGCCACGGCGGACTTGTTGTCTGTGATAGGAAACTTGTACCAACGGGGGAACCCTTGGAGAAGCGCCGCCTCGCGCATGGTGATCGCACGATTCTCCTCCGGATGAAGAAATCTCCCCTTGGAAGGGTTGAAGCACCCGCTGGTGATCGTCGGAGCCACATCCTTCCAAGCCATGCGACCGTAAACATCTTTGAAACCGCTGCATCGCTTGTGGCACTCAAGTTGGAATCCCTCAGGCAGATCTCTGCGGCTTCCGCCGTCTTTCGGGATAAGCCGGATGATCTCCAGGACTTTGGGAGTTCGATTCTCGGGCATGTCATGCACGGGGTCCCCGCTTTGTCCCGCTTTCGGCAGGCGGCCGATGGCTTCCTTGACCGTTTTTTTTCTGCCGTTCTTTTCGGCGAACGGGATGACCATGCCCAACCCCGCCAGATAGATCAACCTGCGTCTCCGCTGCGGCACGCCGTACTCCGCCGCATTCAGAACGCGGTGGGCGCCGAGATAGCCGAGTTTTTTCAACTTCCGGAGAAAAGTCTCGAACCGCTTGTCGTCCGCCAGCCCCGGGACGTTTTCCAACATCACGGCACGCGGGCGGAGAGCATCCACAAACCGCTCGAACTCCATCAGAAGGTCGTTTCGAGGGTCATCGACCCTTAACGCTCCGTTAAGAGTCCGCATCGTCGAAAATCCCTGGCACGGCGGACACCCAGCCAAGAGATCGAGTCCACCTTTCTTCAACCCCAGCGTGTCGAGCAGTTCCTGCGGATCAAGTTCTCTGATGTCCGTTTCCCATAATGTGACATCGCGATGGTTCGCTTTGTAGGTCTTGATGGACAGCGGATCGATGTCCAGCGCCCCCATGACCCGGAATCCGGCTCTCTTCAACCCTACGGTCAATCCACCGCACCCACAGAAAAGATCAACGGCCGTGGGCTTGCCATCCATGCCACGGGACGGTCCTCGTTTTATCCTTGAATCACTCCTCATTGTAAGCACCTCCTGTTATCTAAATACGTGCTTCCTACAAGCACTTTCAGGAGGTTACTTACCGACGGACCGACTGAACCGCCGGCTGAATCCGTGGAACATGAGCGGCTTATCCCAGAGGGTTTGCATGTAATTTTCCGAGTATCCATCGCTCCCAGCCGCATCCGTTACATCTCCAGTGTCTTGAGTACGGCCCGGTCGACGTCACCGTAAAACACCACGTCGAGGCGCTCGATCACATCTTCCGGCAGTCCGGCGAACTGAGTCTTATTGGAAACAGGGATCAGGATACGCAAAGCCCCGGATTCGAGTGCCAGTTGCAGGGGTTCGGTGATTGAAGCCGGGCCCTTGATATTCCCTTGGATGGTCAGGTCGCCGAGAATCACCGTACCGGCCTGCACATGACGATTGCGCACCGCGGAGATAATGGCGGCGAAAAACGCCACGCCGCAGGGGCAGTCGATGCGGCCGCCGGAGAGGTCCACGGCTTCGGCATAGATATCCTTCTGCGCCAGCATCTGGGTAAGCCCGAGTTTTTCCTTGACGTTCTGCAGGTAGCTGAATGCTCTGTTCAGCGATTCTTTCAGCGATTTTTCAAGTCCCGTCGGGGTCCGGAGCTTGCCCGTGCCCGCCGTCAGGGTCACCTCGAGCCTGAACAAGGCGACTTTGGCTTCGGAATCCACCGCAGCCGTGTAGACTGTTCCGGGAGGCAGCGGGTCCTGCGAAATAACTCCGGCGCCCCCTTGCTCGGGCACGCCCACGGACCGCTCGGTGTCGTCCGCAAGATCGATGTATGAAAAACTGGTCTTGTAGAATTCGAACGAGCCGCGTTTCTTGAGCTGCTCCTTGACCCGGCGGCGTCCCTCCAAGGCCAGTTCGACGTACTCGGTGAGTTCCTCCTTCGTCCACCCACCGCCCGGGTGGAGGATTTTGAGAAGGCCGCTCACCGTTTTTTTCGCCGCCGTGGCATCCCTGCCTTCAACGTGCGACCCGAACCGGAAGACCCGTTCGGCCTCGTCGAAGCGGTTCTGTTTCCTTAGCGCCCGGAACGCCTCTGCCAGGTAGTCGGTAACGAATCCGTAATGGACCGTGAGGATATCCTTCGAGTTCTTCGGAACCTCCCACCCGGGCAGATAGAAGTGCATCCGGTCGAGGAGGGCCAAATCGAACTCTTTCGGAAGCGGTTGGAAAAGGTCCGTGGCCGAGTTTTGGACCAGAGTCTCCACCGGCTGGTTCAGGTTGCCGATGAAAACCAGGGATGCGTCCGCCAGCACCTGGGTGATCCCGCGGCTGAAGCGGCCGTTGGCCATGTAGTCCTTCATGATTTGAACCGCGTCGGGATCGGTGATTTTCATACCGCCGACTTCGTCGAAGGCCACGACGTCCCAATGTCCCACGAGCCCGACCTGC
>JAPXNP010000278.1:0-3641 GCA_033811955.1 Acidobacteriota bacterium | reverse complement strand
CTTCAGTGTTGGCCGTCTGCCTGGAATTGCCGCGACTGGATCCGAGGATTCCCGCTTTGGCCGTTTCCTTGATGCACGACGTTGACGATCCGTTGTCGCGGGCCCTTCGCTTGGAGGAGTATTTTCGCAAAGGTGACTTCTCGTATGCGCTTGACGTGACGGATGATGTGTCCTCCGACCCGTTGGCTTGGTTTCTTTTTAAGTCACGCCGAGGGCATTGCGAGTACTTCGCCTCTGCCATGGCGATGATGCTGCGGGCCGTGGATATCCCCTCACGACTGGTGACCGGCTTTCACCAGGGTGAGTTCAATCCCTGGGGCGGCTACTACCAGGTGCGGCAATCGGACGCTCACGCCTGGGTGGAGGCATACCTTCCGAACGTGGGATGGATCGACTTCGACCCGACACCGCCGGTTGCGTCCTCGGCTTCGTTCCTACCGCCATGGTTGCGTTCGGCCGGTCATCTGGTTGACGTGCTTTGGGCGGAATTGCTGTCTTTTGATCGCCTTCGACAGCTGCGGCTTTTCTGGGGGCTCCGTATGTCACTTGCGCGGGAGGTGAAGTACTGGAAGGCGAACCTCTCTTCTGCGGTGGCAACCGTCCGACTGGAGGAAAGGTGGTCCCGATTCCTCGTACCTGTCCTAATCGGAGGCGGACTCGGCGCCTTGTTCCTGGTCTCTCGGCGCATGTACCGACGCCGCTTCGGCTTCCGTCGTTCTCGGTCTGCGACCGGGACAACGGTTCCACCCGGAAGCCCGTTTTACGAGCTGCTTGCCGCGGTGCGTCCTTTGGGACTCAAGCCGGGAATCGGCGAGACTCCCTGGGAGTTTGCCTGTCGCGTTGCGGACTTCCTGAACATTGAAGCTCCGATTGATTTGGTTACCCTGCACTATCGCGTCCGCTTCGGCGGAGCGCTCCTTTCAGACGACGAGCGTCAGAGAATGCAGCGGCAGCTGGACCGAGTTGTGCGGCGGGTGCAGACATATGCCTGACTTCGGCTCCTATAATTGAGCTCATGCCTAAAGTCGGATTTGTGAGCTTGGGCTGTCCAAAGAATTTGGTGGACAGCGAAGTGATGCTGGGTGTCTTGACCCGAGAGGGTTACGAAATCACTACTTCGCCGGCTGAAGCCGACGTGATCGTGATAAATACGTGCGCCTTTATCGACGAAGCCAAGGAAGAATCCATTGAGACCGTTCTCGAGATGGCCGCTTACAAGGAGCACGGGAGGTGCCGTCGACTCGTGGTGGCCGGTTGTCTGGTGGAGCGTTATCGAGACGAGATTCGGGAACAGCTCCCCGAGGTGGACGCCTTGGTGGGGGTTAACGAAATCAAAGAGATCGCCCGGGCGTGCCGGAGTAACGGAGATCTGCCGGTGCTCGACCACGACGGTTCCTGGTTTCTGTACAGTGACCGTGATCCGCGCATCTTGGCGACGCCCGGTCATACCGCTTACGTAAAGATCGCTGAGGGGTGCGATCACCCCTGCACCTTTTGTGTGATTCCAAGAATGCGGGGACCCTTTCGTAGCAGGCGTGCCGAATCTGTCGTCGCCGAAGTGATCGATCTATCACGGCGGGGAGTGCGGGAAGTAAATTTGGTCGCCCAAGATTCCACGATGTACGGCTGGGATCATGGGGATCGGCGAGGGCTGGCGAATCTGCTGGACCGACTCGATAAGGTGGACGGTGTTGAGTGGATTCGGGTGCTTTACCTATATCCAACGACGTTGTACGACGAGTTGCTCGATATAGTTGCCGACTCGCCGAAGGTTTGCAAATATATCGATATGCCCCTCCAGAGTGCTTCGCAGACGGTTCTTCAGCGCATGAAGCGCGGAGGAAACCGCCGGGCGTTCCTTCGCATGCTCGAGAGAATCCGCGAACGCATTCCCGGAGTCGTGTTGCGTTCCACTTTCATCGTAGGTTTTCCCGGAGAGAGCGAAGAAGATTTCGAGGAGACCCTGGAGTTCGTGGAAGAGGCCCGATTTGATCGGCTGGGAGTCTTCACCTATTCCGACGAGGAGGAAGCCGCTTCCCACCGACTTGACGGCGCGATACCTGTTGAACTGCGGCGAGAGCGCCGCGCCCGACTGATGGAAGCGCAGAAACGGATTTCGTTGGAGAAGAACCGGGCTTGGGTGGGGCGGACGGTACCTGTACTTTTGGAGGGACCCAGCGCGGAAACGGACTTGCTTTGGCAAGGGCGGATGCAGGGACAGGCCCCGGAGATCGACGGCGTCGTGTACCTCAACGACGGCATCACTCCGGAGACTCGTCCGGGTGACATCCGGCGGGTCTTGATCTCTGAAGCCTACGGGTACGATTTGGTGGGAGCCGTTGTGCCGTGAAGCGCAAGCGAAACCCGGTCTGTCCGACGTGTGGGAAACCGGTGAACAAGCAAGAACCCGGATTTCCGTTTTGTAGCCGCCGGTGTCGGCTGATCGATTTGGGACGGTGGGCGGATGGAGATTTCAGGATACCTGGAGAAGAAACTAGTCGCGTGGAGAGCGGGCGAGAGAACCAAGAGTAAGCCTGTCACGGCCCCGTTGCTTGCCACGGCTTTCGGATTGGGCTATCTGCCGGCGGCTCCGGGTACCTGGGCGTCCATTGCTACGACGGTTGCTTGGTTCGGCCTTTATCAATGGTCGATTGAGGCGGTCTTTTGGCTGCACATCTTCGCGCTGATCAGTCTGTCGCCGATTGCGGTCTGGGCTTCGGATCGAACCGCCAAACTGATGAAGGATCCCGATCCTCACCGGGTGGTCATCGACGAGGTGTTCGGTCAGACCGTCACGCTGCTGGCGGCTCCGGTCGAGTGGTACTGGTTCTTGGCGGCACTGGCGGCTTTTCGTGTCTTCGACATCGTGAAGCCTCCTCCGGTGCGGCAACTCGAGAGGGTTTCCGGCGGATGGGGGATTCTTTTGGACGACATGATGGCGGGTGTTTATGGTTGTCTGTTGATCGGACTGTTGGTCTATGCGAGCTGAAATCATTGCGGTAGGAAGCGAGCTGCTGAGCTTCGGCCGAGTCGAAAGTAACTCCTTGTTTTTGGCGTCTCGGTTGATCCCACTCGGTTTTGATTTGCCTCGAAAGAGCGTGGTGGCGGACGATCCGGAGGTTCTTACGCAGACCCTCGACTTTGCCTTGCAGGCGTCCAAGCTCGTGTTGATTACGGGAGGATTGGGTCCCACCGAGGATGATGTGACGCGGGACGCCGTCGCCCGCCACCTGGGCCGGGAGCTGCGGGAGGATCCGGAGTTGCTGGAACGGCTCAATTCCCGGTATCGCCGGTTCGCCCAGGTGATGACCGATAACAATCGCCGTCAAGCGTGCGTTCCTGAAGGTGCCGTGGTTTTTCCCAACCCGATCGGAACGGCGCCGGGTCTTGGCCTTGAGCACGAGGGACGGCGGATCGTTCTGCTGCCGGGTCCGCCGAGAGAGCTGGAACCCATGGTGGACCGGCACGTCCTGCCGTGGCTGAAGCATTCGTGGAGTCTGTCGCCCCGCCCTCTTCGCATTGTGAAGGTAGCGGGCGAAGCCGAGTCGGCGGTGGATCACCGGATTGCTCCGCTGACACGGCGGGAGCGGAGAGTACAGACGACCATTCTCTCTTCTCCCGGCGTTGTGAGCTTGTATTTC
>JAPXNP010000277.1:0-3651 GCA_033811955.1 Acidobacteriota bacterium | reverse complement strand
CTCCAAACCTACCAAGAGATAAAGCGGAAGCTCTCAGAAGTGGACCGCCGGCTGGAAGAGGAAGCCGCGATCACACCGCCGTGATCGCCTTTACCGCAAACCGGGACCTTAGGGGTGCGCATCCCGCAGGTCTCCCCCGCTCACGCCGAAAAGAACGACTCTGATCCACTTTGCCCAGTCGGCAAGAGCCGGGGCATCGGCTCATCTCGGAAGCAGGCTGATCGGGCCGAACACCAAACGGAACGTCCGCTACTCCTCCAAGGAACGGAGCATTTCACCCAGTGCCTCGGTGGCCCGTCGGGCACTTTCGAAAGCATACCGGCCTTCGTCCGGACCATATTCCTCCGTCGGGATGAAATCCACGTCACCGTAAAAACTGAATTCCCGTTCCTTTCGCAACCGCTTGGACGCTTCGGCCAGAAACACCGCTTCTTCCTCAGGCAGTGTGGAAACTTTCCCGCGGTGTTCCAAAAGCAGCCCTCCCACATCGTGCCACTTGGGAGGATCGATACCCACCGCGCGCAAAACCCCTTTCAGCGCCAACTCGACGATCTCCTGGCTTTCCCGGACCACGTCGGACCAAGCTTCCCTCTCCTCCAGCACCCTCAACGCCGCCATACGATCCCGACACTTCCGATAATAACCGGCCGCAAGCTGCTTGGTCGTCATAACTCGATGTTTTCACCAGGTTGCAGATCCGGCTTGTACTCCCAATAGTAGCCACCCTTAGCCCACCGTCTTCGCGCTCCCAATGTTTTCATTCGCTCCCGAAGACCGGCGAGGTACTCGGCAAAGAATCCGTCGCGATCCCACAGCAACCGGCACCAGTCGGTCATGTCGAGGAACAAAGGGCTTCCCACCAAAACCTCCTCGGGTGTCTTGATCACTGGAGACAGGCTGACGGCAGGATAGTCGCCTCCCCAAACGAAACGGACGGGAAGGGTCTCTTCTTCCACTGTTTCGAACTCACGCAGGCGCCGACCTCGCCCGCGCGGCAGATCCTCGGCCACGATCAGCAAATCGAGATCCGAGCAGGGAGTGGCGGCCTCCCGCGCCCAAGAGCCGAAAATCGCCAGTGTAACCAGCCGCTCCGCGTAGAGTCGGCGGCAACCCTCCAGCAGTTTCGGCGTGAAAACTTCCAGGCGCTCCACCCAATCAGCGTACATGCCCCTACCGGCCCCGTCAACGCGAACGTTTACGGTTCACGAAGATCGCAAGCAAGCAAGACATAACGGGCCACGCCGATCACAAGGATCCTGCCGACCACACGACTCGAAAAAGCCGCCAAACGTTGCCGCGACATCCCCGTGCTTTCCCGTTTATCACGAAATCAGCCGTTCGGTAACCGCGCCAAATCGGAGAAAACCGTATCTCCGCCCCCCAAAGGGAACTTCAGTTGCACCTCGGTCGAAGTGCGCCGCTACCGGCCGAGACGAACCAGCACGTCATGGCGCGTATCGGCGGGCTGAACCGGGATGGGGCCCACCGGAACGGCCCGGCCGTCCACGTAAAGCTCTCTGACTCCCCGGCAAACACCTTCCGGATTTTCGACCACGATGTTGAACCACGCCCCCCGAAACCGACGGGTGACGCGATATGTCGACCAGTCGCGAGGAATGCACGGATCCACCAGCAAACCGTCATACTCGGGCCGAATCCCCAGAATGTACTGGGTAACGGCCACAAAGTTCCAAGCCGCCGTGCCCGTAAGCCAGGAGTTTTTGGCCTCGCCCGGCTTCCAAGCGTCTTTGCCTGCAACCATCTGGGAGTAGACATAAGGCTCCGTGCGATGCAAATCACTGATTTCTTCAAGGTAAGCCGGGCAGATTCGTTTGTAGTAATCGAACGCTCGGTCCCCGTTACCCACCCGCGTCTCGGCGATCATGATCCAAGGATTGTTGTGGCAGAAAACCCCGGCGTTCTCCTTATACCCCGGAGGATAGGAGGAAATCTCTCCCAAGTGGACGTAATACCGACTGAAGGCCGGCTGCTGAAGGACAATCCCATATTCGAACGCCAGGTGGCGGGCCACCGACTCGAGGGCCTTATGCGCCCGGCCGTCTTCAAGCCCGATACCGGCCATAATGCAGAATCCCTGTGATTCGATGAAAATCTTACCTTCCTCGTTCTCTCGGCTCCCCACCGGTCGCCCGAAGTAGTCGTAAGCTCTTCGAAACCACTCACCGTCCCAACCGTAGCGGTCGACGGCCTGGATCATCTCGGTAATGTGCGCCTCCGCCTCAGTCGCCTCGCCTGCCCGTCCGAGACGGCGACAAATCTCGGCATATTCTCTCCCGTAGAGGACAAACATCCCCGCGATCAGCACCGACTCGGCCTTTCCGCCGGACTTGTTTTCGGTGGTCTGGAAGGACTCATCCGGGTTGGTGGAAAAACAGTTCAAATTGAGGCAATCGTTCCAGTCAGCCCGGCCGATCAAGGGCAACCCGTGCTCCCCACGATGATTCACTACGTGGTAAAAGGAGCGTCGCAAGTGTTCCAACAGCGGAGCCGCTTTCGTTTTGTCATTGTCGAACGGAACGTCTTCGTCCAAGATCGACCAGTCGCCCGTTTCCTTCAAGTAGGCCGCCACCGAAGCGATCAGCCACAACGGATCGTCGTTGAAATTTCCGCCGACCTCATTGTTACCGCGCTTGGTGAGAGGCTGGTACTGGTGGTAGGCGCCTCCGTCCTCCAGTTGCGTAGCCGCCAGATCAAGGATTCTCTCGCGGGCCCGATCGGGAGCCATATGGACGAAGCCCAACAAGTCCTGATTGGAATCCCGGAAACCGATACCTCGTCCGATTCCCGACTCGAAGTACGAGGCGCTACGCGAAATGTTGTAGGTGATCATGCACTGGTACGGGTTCCAAATGTTCACCATCCGGTTGACGTTCTCGTCGGCGCCGGCCAGTCGGTAACGCCCCAACAGATCGTCCCAGTAAGCCCGCAATTCCGCCTGGGCGGCGTCGACGGCCTCCGAACTTTGAAAACGCTCAACCATCGCCTCGGCGGGCGCCTTATTGATCACCTGGGGAGCCACGAACTTCTCGCCCTCGGGAACCTCAACGTAACCGAGTACGAACACGAGATCTCTTGTCTCGCCCGGCCCAAGAGTCACGTCCAAGCAGTGGGAGGCTATGGGAGACCAGCCGTGGGCCACGGAATTTCGAGGCGTCCCTTCCACGACCGCATCGGGAGCCTCGAAGCCGTTGTACATCCCCAAGAACGCTTCACGATCCGTGTCGTATCCCGCCAAAGGAACGTTGACCCAGTAAAACGCATAGTGGTTGCGGCGCTCTCGAAATTCGGTCTTGTGATACAGCGCGGATCCTTCAATCTCCACTTCTCCGGTGGAAAAGTTTCGTTGAAAGTTTGTCATGTCATCCAGAGCGTTCCATAAGCACCATTCGATGACGGAAAAGATCCGCAGCCGTTTCGAACGATCCGTTCGGTTCGTCACCCGTAGACGGTGGATCTCCGCCCGGCAGTCCAGGGGCACGAGGAACAGAACCTCGGCCCGCAACCCGCCGTGCTCGCCCGTAATTGAACTGTAACCAAGCCCGTGACGGCACTCGTAAGCGTCCAGCGGGCGCTTTACCGGCTTCCAGCCCGGAGACCAGTAGGTTCCGTCTGCTTCCCGAAGGTAAAAGT
>JAPXNP010000276.1:0-3652 GCA_033811955.1 Acidobacteriota bacterium | reverse complement strand
TCGGGCAACCGTGTGCCTGAGTTCGCAAGAGCCTTTGCGTCGGTCGTCCGATCGGACACCGCAGCCGTATTGCCTGCGCGGGAGGCGATCGAAGCTTTTCACCAGAATCGTTACAGTCCGGCGCGAGGTTCGGGGCCACGTCGACCTTCGCCGGCGAAGAAGATCGGTTTCGTTTTGGAATGATTTCCAGAAGAATCAAGGTCAGGGCGGTAGGGTAAACTGTGACCTGACTGAACGCTCAGAGACGGCGACGGATTTATCCGCCGCCGGAAAGGAAGGCTTATATGCTCCGGAAAGAACCGGTCAAAGGAAAGAAGGAAATGAAGGTGACGTTTATCATCCAGGACCGCGAGGATCTGGGAAAGGTCTCCGTCGCCGGCGACTTCAATGATTGGGAAACAGGGGTCCATCGGCTGGTGCGACGTCCGAATGGAACCCGGAGTGTCGCTGTCGTTCTCCCGAAGGGAAATGTTTTTCGATACAGATATTTTTCCGACACCATCGGATGGTTCAACGACGAAGCGGCCGACGGTTACGAACCGAACGAGTTCGGGACTGAAAACTGTCTGGTCGTCACCTGAATGCTGGGAGGGACGGTGTGAACCGGCTTACGGGCTCACTCGGCGGCCGGGACCAGCCGAGGAAGGTTCGGGTGGGAGTTCCGGGAGACGGGAGCCGGTAACAGATGTGAGGTGGTTCGAAGCGCACCAAGAGCCGGGGCGTATTGCGCGACGGTGGCGTAGCGGACGCCGTGCCCGGAGGAGGGAAAGCTGGATGCCGTCGATCCCTTGCCGGCGCGGGGATGAAACGGCGGCTTCCGAAGTGGTTGGAGGTGGTCCTCGCTGCCGAGATGTGAAGAGGTGGACCTTTGTCGAGCGGTTCGGGTCTGACTCAATGTCGCCGGAGCGCTTTCGAGCAGAATTTTCCGGTGTAAGCCGTTCGTGGAAAGACGGCAGCCGTGATCGTGCCGAAGACTCCCCCTATCCGGACGCGGCCGGATCATTTCGCTTTCGCCAAGATTGTTAAACTTGGATGACCTGGTCGTTCAATATAGGCCTCGCACGGTTTCGGCTCGGCGACCGGCCTTGGCCAAATACCCCGCGGCTCCACTGCTTAACAGCTTCAGTTCGCTGGGCCCCTGGAAGAAGGTGAAACCCGCGGCTTGGAAGTCGTCGAGGCGCGCCGGATCCGGCAGAGGTCGTCCGACCGGAACACCGGCCTTCTGCGCGGCGCGGACGATCCGCTCGATTCCGGCCGCCACCTCGGGATGATTTTCCACGTCTCCGTGACCCAGGGAGTAGGAAAGGTCGCTTGTACCGATAAAGAGAGCGTCGATTCCGGGTACTTCGGCGATTTCCTCGACGTTGTTCAATCCTTCGCGGTTCTCCACGATAGCAATCACCAGAACGTTGCGATCCGCGAACTGATGGTAGCTCTCTCCTTCGGTGGGCCACCGCAGCTCGGCCAGACCCGGTCCGGACCCGCGCCGCCCGGTGGGACCGTAGTGGCAGGCGGCCACAGCACGGCGCGCCATCTCGGCGTTGGCGGTAAAAGGGAAGATGACACCGAGGGCACCGATGTCGAGAGCCCGTTTCGCTGTCCAGAGCTCATTGACGGGCACCCGAATCAGAGGAACGGTAGGCAGTCCACGGGTAGCCAGTATAAGGTTTCGGGCGGATTCCAAAGTTAAAGCTCCATGCTCCATTTCCAACCAGAGGAAATCGAATCCTGACACCGCCGCCACCGCGGCGGCCTCGAGACTCGAGCTGGAAAGGGTTGCGCCGATCACGACGCGCTTCTCCTGGAGCGCCTGCTTCACCGGGTTCGTCCAATTTCGGTTATAGATCATCATACGGCGTGACCATACCGCAGCGTGTGTGCCAAAGAAAGAGGCCGGAGGCCGTGACGCCCCAGCATCAAGGGATTGGGTGGAAGTTTAGGCGAAGCAGACTCCAGAAAATCAGGGGAGCTGATCCATAGCGCCCTCAAATTCGACCCGACCGCACAATCGCGAGGACCAGCCACAGACCGAGCAGCCCCGCTATGAGGTAGCCGGCCAGGCCCACCGCCGGAAGACCCAAGAAACGAGGACCTGCTTGCAGCTGCATGACAAAAGACGAACCGATAATCAAGGCTGCAACGATTAGGGCGAAGGCAACCCGGTTCGAGGAACGATCAATCTCCAGAATGAGGCGGTTCAAGCCTTCGTGATGGAGGGAAATGACCATCTCGCCTTTCTTCACTTTGGCAAGGATTGTCTCGACGTCTGAAGGTAAGTCGCGGACCAACTCCTGCACATCCCGCCAAGCCGTCTTCAGCTCTTGGACTCTTCGCCGAGGACCCAGCTGCCGGCGAAGAAACCGCAATATGAACGGCTTCGCCTCGGTCGAAATGTTGAATTCGGGATCGAGGACGCGGCCTACCCCTGATGCCACCGAGACCATTCGGCCTAAGAGTGCCAGATCTACCGGCAACACGATACGATGCCGTCGAATCACACGGAGGAGATCGGTCATAACCCGGTCAGCATTGAGTCGATCCAGCGGTAGACCGTAATACCGGTCAAGGAAGTCTTGCAGGTCAAAACGAAAGGCCTTTAAGTCGACCTTATCGTGAAAGACTCCGAGTTTACGAAAAGCGCGCAAGATGCCGTCCAAGTCCTGGGAGAGTAAGGCGGTAACCAAGTCGGCCAAAGCATCGGCCGTGGGATCGTCCAGGCGGCCGACCATACCGAAATCCACGGTGGCGATGACGTGGTTGTCCAGCACGAAGTGGTTGCCGGGATGAGGGTCCGCGTGGAAGTATCGGTGTTCGAACACCTCACGTAGAAGGGCGCGCGTACCGTTTCGAGCGACGATCTTGGGATCGAGTCCCTTGCGGCGTAATCCTTCCAGGTCCGTCAGTTTCACTCCCTCGACGAAGTCGGTCACCAGAATCCGATTCGTCGTATACCTCCAATGGACGGCTGGGATGAAACGGGTCGGATCGCCGGCGAAATTGCGGCGAAAGCATTCCATAGCTTGAGCCTCGGCGACGAAGTCAAGCTCCCGCCGGATGGTTCGAGCGAACTGGTCCAGAAGATTTCGGGGTTGAAGAAGGCGGAACTCCGGCAGGTGCTTTTCCACGAGGTTTGCGAGTTCCTCCAAGATGGCCAGATCCGATTCTATAACCCGATGAATGCCGGGCCGCTGGATCTTCACGGCGACCCGCTTGCCGTCGGGAAGTCTGGCTTCATGAACCTGGGCAATAGATCCCGATGCCAGCGGCCGCGGACTGAAGAACTCAAACAGGAGTTGAGAGGGACGGTTCAGCTCTTCTTGTAGAAGGCGCTCCGCCTCGACCGTGGGAAACGGGGAAACTTGGTCCTGGAGCCTTGCCAACTCGGTGATGTAAGGTTCCGGTAACAAGTCCGGCCGTGTACTCAACAACTGGCCGAACTTGACAAACGTGGGACCCAATTCTGCGATCGCCTGCCGCAACCTCACCGGCGTCGGGGTGGTCTCGGCTGCACGCCGTTTTCGGAATCTCTGCCAGAAAGGAGAGGCCCCAAGACGCTCGACGATGTCCTCAAAGCCGTACTTGAACAGTACAAAGCTTACTTGGCGATAGCGTTGGAGTCGCCGGTATTTCCTAAGCGTTTGAACCGGGTGCA
>JAPXNP010000275.1:0-3655 GCA_033811955.1 Acidobacteriota bacterium | reverse complement strand
AACTAAGGGTGAATCCCGCCAAAGCAATCAGGGCAACGATGGAAACGTGCTTTCCCACTGCCGCTCGCATGGCTTCGCACGAATATAGCATGGGATCAATGTGTCCCGTGCCTCGTGTAGCGCCGGCTTCGAAGCCGGCGCTCGAACGTACGGTGTACCGCGGACCGGTTAGGCCGCGCGGCGAGTCCCGACGATCAGGGAAGCACGGTCCCGCCCGGTGCCACGGCGATCAGCGCTCCCGAATCAAAACGCTGCAGTAGTCCGAGCGCAGCCAAGCCCCGGTCCTTGCCGGACCGAATGTTCAGGGTGCCCCGGAAATCTTCTCCGGCAGCGTTGAAGAAGCTTTTGAAAAGAGCGTCATCATCCACAAAGCCCAAAACTTGCTGTCTCGGTTCTATCCGAATCTGCTGGACGGCAACCGTCGCCCCCTCTGCGTCGGCCAGTTGCATTTCCACAAACAGAGGGGTGTCGGACCAAGGATTGTAAAGAGCCACTCCCGTGTTCTCCTCTCCAGTCCTGCTTACGTACAGCTGGTGGGAGCGCCGCAGGTGCGCTTGCGGAACCGAAACGAAGTGACCCAGGACTTGAAACACTTCAGTCCCCTCCAGGTTGCCACGGACGTCGGGATCCGGCCGGATCTCGATAACGCCGGAGCGAAGAGTACCCGTCCCGGCACTCTGCCATTCCCAGGGACTCCAAGGGGCGATCACATAAGGGATCTGCTCGTACTCCAACCCGGCGGCCGACAGCAGAACCACTTCGCCCCGGGCGTAGAAAGATGAATTGTTGCGCAAGATCACGCGGGTTCGGTTCGGCTTTCCGTCTTGCACGCCGTCTACGAACTGGGGAAACACCAACGCGGCCTGCGAACGCGGCGGAGACAGCTCGACGAGTCGCCGGATCGCCTGAAACTTAGGCGTGTCCGTCCGGCGGATGTCTTCGGTGAGCCCCCACATCCCCCAGCGGCTGTAAGCGCTCGAAAGGGTGAAGAACATGAACAGGTCGCCTCCGAGGTCGAACCAATGGTCCTTCATGTCGGTGTAGATGAGATCGCCGATCCGGGGGTTCCGGTGGGCTCGGATGCGGTTGGCCACGTTCTCTTCCGGAGTGCTTACGGAATTTGCGCCGGAATCCGGGCCTCCTTCGTAGCAAAGAGCCTTAACTTCGAATGTCTTGGCTATGTTGATGATCGTTTGCCGGGCGCGCACCTGGTTGACGCTGTCTTGGGCTAGAGCGTTGAGGATTTTCTCAGGTTCGGCGGTGGATTCGGCGCCGTTCGAGTTGAAGTAGGGGGCCACGGCGATCCCGTAAAGCAGCTGAGACGGCGGTCCGAGTTGTACTTCAACGAACTGGAGCTGGTCGCGGTACTCGCCGGGCTTGATGAACCACCAGGACAGGACGGGGAAGAGGTCGCGCATCAGGCTCCCCTTACCGAACACGTCGTCGAAGATCCGCCCGATCTCTACGGTGCGCCGGGCGACCCGTCGGGCCGGCAGTTTCGAATTGACCGACGAGTAAATCTCGCCCGGGAGCATCAGGCTTTCTCGCTCAACGAACGCCTGCCGGAAATTCCAATCCTGCTGCGAAAACAGCGGATTCCAGACTTCGTTGCTGTACTCCAGGTAAATCTTCAGGCCCGGCTGCAGTCGCTCGTGCATCAGCTCCGCCAGTCGGCGAATGTAGTCGTCGTCGGCGGCCACCGGGATGTTGATCCAGATATCCTTGCCACTGGCGTTGGCCAGCTCAATGACATACTCCCACGCCGCCCCGTCTTTCTTGCTTCCCCACGGCAACTGCGTGGTGTCGTCGGGAAGCTTGCGGTTTGACCAGGAGGTCCAGGTCGTTGGAGCCTCTTCGCCCTGATGCCGCGGATTGCTGTTGTTGGTCTGCGTGAAATCCATGAAGCGCAAGACCCGGAACGGCTCCAGCGCCGCCAAGAACGCGTCCGTGAAGATCTGGCTTGTAGAGGGGTCGTAGCCGGGACGAATCAACCGGACGTTTCGGACACCGTTCCCGGTCTTCGCGAAGTCGACGGCGAGGAGCCCCTGACCCGGCGGCAAGTAGACATCGGCCGTGGTGGTGTCGGTTGCCGAGTTGTACTGCACGTTGACGATGGAAAACGGTAGTTCCCACGAAGGTCTCAGCTCCGCCTGTCCTTGAAAGCTCAGTCGGTACCAGCCGCTGACGTCGATTTGGAAGGCGTCGGGATCGTCGATGGGTGGGTCCCACGCCATGACCGGGCGCAGGTCGAAGAAGACGGTCCGTGCGTCACTCGAAGGCCAGCCGTGCTCGTCAAGCGGTACCGCTTGAGTGCCGCTGAGGGGCTCCCAAGGGCGAAGCGTCTTGGCGGCGTCGACGAATTCCAGACCGCGACCTCCGATACCTTCCAGCCCGACCCCGATGCGGACGGCGTAATCTTCTCCCAGGCAGGGTGCCGCAAGGATCCATAGGGCGAGGAAGGACAGTGTAAAGAAGCGTCTCACTGGATGGGATATGATCACTTAAAGACCTCCTGTGACAAAAGTAGATCAAATGATTCGAATTTTGAACCGGGCAAGCTGTCTTGTCCAGGGGGAAGTCGCTGTTTATAGTTGTTGCGGTGGACCGCGTGACGAGGAAGGCGGTGGTGACGGGGCATCCGCCGGACGAGCCGATGGTTGCGCGGATGCTTTGCCGGGGAGGTGAGAAAGGATGTCACAGGGAATGAAGCGCCGGGATTTCGTCAAGGGAACGCTGGCCGCGGCGGGAACGGCCTTGGGTGTTCCTATCTTCGGTCGCGGGGAAGACTATGTGTTCAAGACTGCCTTGATCGGATCGGGGTGGTGGGGAATGAACATCCTGCGCTGCGCCGTCGCCGCCGGTCGCAGTCGAGTCGTCGCCTTGTGTGATGTCGACGACAACCAGCTGCAGCCGGCCCTGGACGAGATCGAGCAGCTGACCGGGAGCCGTCCCAAGGGCTATCCGGATTACCGGGAGCTGATACACGGGGAACGTCCGGAGATCGTTATCGTCGCGACCCCCGATCACTGGCATGCGTTGCCCATGATCGAGGCGGTGGAGGCGGGGGCCCATGTTTACCAGGAAAAGCCCATCAGCCACACGATCGACGAAGGCAAGGCCATGGTGCGGGCCGCCCGGCGGAATGAGCGGGTGGTCCAGGTGGGTACGCATCGTCGAATCTCTCCCCACAACGTATCGGGGATGGAGTTTCTCCGTTCCGGCGGAGCCGGCAAGATCACCTACATCCGTGCGTTCATTTACTACGGCATGGACGGGCCTGGGCGCCGGTATCCTGACGAGGACCCGCCGCCCGGCCTGGACTGGGATTTTTGGTGCGGTCCGGCTCCTTACCGCCCTTTCAACCGCAACATTCATCCGCGCGGCTTCCGGCGATACCTGGATTTCGCCAACGGTCAGCTGGGGGACTGGGGTATCCATTGGCTGGATCAGATCCTCTGGTGGGCCGAAGAAGAGTATCCTCGCAAGGTTTATTCGACTGGCGGGCGATACATCCTGGACGACGGTTCGGACGCTCCCGACACCCAGGTGGCCACTTACGAGTTCGAAGACTTCACGGTAACTTGGGAGCATCGCATGTACGGCGGCTACCCCGAGCAGAAGCACCCTTTCGGCTGCTTTTTCTATGGTACAAAAG
>JAPXNP010000274.1:0-3655 GCA_033811955.1 Acidobacteriota bacterium | reverse complement strand
CCGGCCGTTTTCCGGCCACTCGAAAACATGCAGGTACAACCTGTTCTGCTTCGTGGTAACCCGCCCCCACGGTACCGCCTCGAAAGGACTGGGGCCGGCGGCGTAAATCGCTTCCCCGTTGACCGCCATCCAGCGCCCGATGGCTTTCAGGCGTTCTACACTCGGCTCGGGGATTACTCCTTCAGCCGTAGGCCCAACGTTGAGAAGGTAATTGCCCCCTTTGCTGACTGCATCGATCAGTTGCCGAATCAACGTTTCGGCAGACTTCCAGTTGTCGTCGTACGACTTGTAACCCCAGGTGTCGTTCATGGTCATACAGGTCTCCCAGTCGACACCCGGCAGTCCTGTCGCCGGTATTTCCTGCTCGGGTGTGCCGAAATCTCCGGCATACCCCGGACCCTTGTTCAGACCTTGCATGCCCATCCGACCCTTCCCGACCCGGTTGTTGATGATGATCTCGGGTTTCAGGCTGCGTACGTAGTTGTACAGATCCTTGGCGTCCTCCTCGGTCCACCACTCGACCCATTCCCCGTCGAACCAAAGGACGGCGGGATCGTACTGTGTAACGATCTCCTTCAACTGTGCTTTCATGTAGTCGATGTACTCCTGCTTCCGCTCGGGATAGATTTTGTTCTGACCGTCGCCTGCCGTGGGGTGTTTGCCTTCTTTGTCCACGTATTGCGAAGGGTGATGCCAATCCATGATGGAGTAGTAGACGGCGAAGCGAATGCCTTGCCTCTTGCATTCCTGACTCAGCTCGGCCAAGGGATCGCGTCCGAACGGGGTGGCGTCGACGATGTCGAAGTCGCTGACCTTGCTGTCGAACATGGCAAATCCGTCGTGGTGTTTTGAGGTGATTACGATGTACTGCATGCCGGCTTCTTTCGCCAGGCCCACCCACTCGGCGGCGTTGAACTTCACGGGGTTGAATTGAGCGGCGAACTTAGCGTACTCGTCTCGAGGAATGTTGGCCCAGGACTGGATCCACTCTCCGACCTGGTCGGAGCGCTGACCCTTGTATTCGCCCGCGGGAACGGCGTATAGCCCCCAGTGGATAAACATCCCGAAGCGGGCTTCTCTCCACCAGCGCATCCGCTGATCACGAGCCTCTTGGCTTTCATTGAGGTAGTCGTAAGTCGCTTCCGGGGACGCGGTTTCGGGCTCCCGTCCGCAACCGATCAAAAAAAGCACACCCAGAAGAACGAACGAAACCATGGTCTTGCGCATTATTTCTCTCCTCGACCTTTGATTGTTGTTTGATCCCTCGGGGAAAGCAAGCGGTGCGATCAATTCGGATAAGAGAAGCGGGCAAAAGAGCTTCAAGGCTGCCGGCCGGGCCGAAGACGACACTCTTTCTCGCGCCGGCGGAGAAACTCCGAGGTTTGTCGCTCCTATCGTGTACTCGGCAGGCGCAACTTGGATACCATGTCGAGGCCGAGGAAACGGATCATTACACATCCCCCAAGAGGTTTCGGGCCCGCTCGAAGACGGCTTCAAACATCGCCGGGGTGAGTCTTCCCGTTTGCGTATTTTGCCGGCTGGGATGAAAGGAGCCCAAGAGAGTGACCTCAGACGCGTCGCTGAACGCAACTTCCGCCAGATGGCCAAAGCGGGGTAACGGCTGAGGCACCTGCCGACCCAGGCTCCGGCGAGCCTTCAAATAAGCCTGCCAAGCAACGGTACCCAGCCCCACGACAACCCGGACGGACGAGAGCAAAGCGATTTCTTCGGCTAGGAACGGCAAGCAGTTAGCCAGCTCCGCCGCTGAGGGGCTGTTCTGCGGGGGTGCACAGCGCCCGGCGGCCGTAATGAAACAGTCTTTCAAGGTGAGCCCGTCGTGTCGCGATCGGCTCTCGGGACGGTCGGCAAACCCGAATTTCCATAGCGTTCGGTACAAAAAGTCCCCGCTGGAGTCGCCGGTAAACATCCTGCCCGTGCGGTTGGCACCGTGGGCCGCCGGTGCCAACCCTATGATCAGGAGCCTGGCTTGTGTGTCGCCCCACCCGGGGACGGGACGTCCCCAGTAGTCCCAGTCCAGAAAGGCCCTTCGCTTCGTAACGGCGACTCGTCCGCAATATTCCCGCAGCCGGGGACAGCGTCGACACGTGACGATGCGGTGAGACAATGACGAAAAAGCGCCTCCCCCCGTCAGAAAAAGCTCGGAGCAAACCATAAAGCTATCTCGAGGCGACTGGGAGGTGCGGGATCTACGCCTTCCGGAGCACGCTGCATTCGCCGCTCTGTTAGGGAATCCCTTCTTTCAGCCCTCCCAGTGCGTGCCTCCTTTGATCTAAACCTCGAGTTTCCACGGTGCTCGATAGTCTCGGTGCAGCATGGCCGCAGCCTCCGGATCGTCGGGGATTCGCTCGCTTTCGGACTCCCACCGGATCTTCCGTCCGACACGGTAGGAGATGTTGGCGAGCAGACAGGTGGTGGTGGATCGATGACCGATCTCGATGTCCGAAACCGGGCGCTCACGCTTCTTGATGCAGCGAAGGAAGTCGGCCACGTGATCGTGATTGTGGTCGTTGACATTCGCATACTCCATGGAGTACATGCGCGGGACCCATTCGTCGCCCACCCTCCGACTTTGCGGCATGATCTTGAAACCCGACCGATCAATGAACAACGTCCCGTCGGTGCCGTAAAACTCGATACCGTAACCGTGGCCGTTGATCCCTTCACCGTTGCAGTCCCGGTTCTCGTAGGTGCAGATGAAGTCCGGGTATTCGAACACGGCCGTGAGCGTATCGGGGGTTTCTCGATTGTCCTGGATGGCGAATTTCCCACCCAAAGCGGATATCGCCGTCGGTGCCGCCTCGCGAGTGGCCCACTGTACGATGTCAAGCAGGTGGACGCCCCAGTCGGTCATCATGCCGCCGGCGTAATCCCAGAAGTACCGAAATGTCGACCAGCGATCGGGTCCGACGCCGAAACGGTTCGGATTGTAAGGACGCGACGGGGCGGGGCCCAGCCAGAAGTCCCAGTCCAGTCCCGGCGGGGGATCTCCGTCGGGTGGATTCCCAAATCCTTCAGGAAACGAGTTCCCGAAGTTCCAGCTTCGAACCGCGGTGATGCGACCGAGATCTCCTGCCCGAACTAGGTCCACGGCCTTCCTAAAGTGCTTTCCTGAACGTTGCTGGGTTCCCACCTGGACGACGCGGTCGTACTTGCGCGCCGCCTCCACCATCTTGCGTCCCTCGGTCACGAATACGGACGTGGGCTTCTCGACATAGACGTCCTTGCCGGCCTGGCAAGCCATGACCGTCATCAATGCGTGCCAATGATCAGGCGTGGAAATAAGGATCACATCGACATCCGGACGCTCGAGAACGCGCCGGAAGTCATGGTAGGTATCGGCGCCGACAATTTCCTTGCCGCGTGCCAGATGCGGTTCGTAGACATCACAGAGCGCTCGGACGGTACATTCGGGAAATTCCAGGAACTTGCGCATGTTGTAGGTGCCTTGTCGTCCTAGTCCGATCACGCCGACTCCAATAGTGTCGGAAGGAGCGGCGACCGCCCTGCGGGAAGTCCAAACGGCCGCAGCGCCGGCGGCGGTCAACTTGAAGAAATCACGGCGTCCGGGTTGTTGCTTCTGCATAGGAACCCCCTTTTTTCATGGGAGCTTAGCACGGACACGGCGGATGTCAAC
>JAPXNP010000273.1:0-3670 GCA_033811955.1 Acidobacteriota bacterium | reverse complement strand
CGGCAGCGCCCCCCCAACAGCACATAGCTCAGAACAGGAATGTTTTCCCAGGGCCGAATCGGGCGGCCGCAGTGCGGACAGGCGGAACCCGGACGAACCACGGAAAGGCCTCGCGGGATTCGATAGATACACACATTGAGGAAACTGCCCAGGATGAGTCCCGCGATGACCATGGACCACAGCATGGGCGCTCATTATAGAGAAGCCCACTGCCATCCGCCGGGTACCGTGTGCGACTAAGACTCTGCCGGGGACTCGGTCCGTACGCGCCGTACGAAGTCCTGCGTACGGGGTTCTCCGGTTCCACATATTTCGATCGCCATACGCAGTAACCCGGTACGCAAAACGCGCCCCTCCGGCCCCCCTAGTGCGGCACGTAGCAGGCTTTCAGCCGCATTCCCGGTCATGCGTAAGGATTGACTCCGTCGGGCTGCGTCAAGAAACGCCGGTGACCCCAAAGCCAACAATGGGGGAAGTCCCGAATTACGTGCTCGATAAAGCCGGTGAATTCTTGAGTCCAATATCGCAGGGTAGCCTCCCTATCGGCGCCGTCTTTTACTTCGACTGGTGGATAAAAGCGTATGTGGTAGTGACCCACTTGGGCGGTGGGCACCAGAAAAGCCGGAACCGCCCAGCAACCCGTCTTCAAGGCGAGGGCCGCCGCCGCCGGTGTGGTGCAGGCGACATGTCCGAACATCTCGATGAAGACGCCTTCTTTGGCCTGTACATTCTGGTCGATCAAGACCCCGACATCCTCGCCGGAGCGCAGACGCGCCAGCATTCCCCGCACCGCTCCCTGCTTGGGCAGAACCCGATTGCCGAACCGCTCCCGGAGCTTTGTCGCCCACTGATCGAGAAGCGGATTGTCAAGGGGACGGACTACGAAATGCAACGGCCGGGCTCGCAAAGCATGACCCTGCGGCAGCAACTCCCAGGCCGACACGTGGGCCGTGACAAAGAGCACCGCACCATGCTTGCGCGCCTCTTCGTAGTTTTCCAGACCTCGGTTCGGTTCATATGAAATACGCTCGATAAGGCGCTCCGCCGGTTCTTTCGCCAGGCGCGCCAGCTCGACGAAGTGTTCGCCGAGATGGCGATAGCTCCGCTCGAACACCTCGATCCTCCAAGCGTCATCGGCGTCAGGAAAGGCGATTCTCAGGTTGACAAGTGCGATATGACGGTGTTTTGCGTCATGTCGGGCGATCCATTGTCCCAACCCGCCGAAGAACCGATAAGCGGAAGAAGGAGGAACCAGGCCGGCCATCCAGGTCAGAGCTCGAAAAAAACCGTAAACTGCCCAGTCTTCAAGATTCTTGCGTCTCGAACTCGCCCTACCCATCAACCCGTCACCCCTCAGCTTCCCATCCGCCAAGCTTCCTGCGCATCGTCCGTTTCGCTTAGGCGAATCCGCCGCACCGGCCGGCCGCCGGCGGGATTCACGACTACCTGCTGCATCCGCTCCCGGAAAGGCGAAGGGCAACGGACCAAGCGGCCGGAGCGATCCAGGAAACCGTGATAAGTATCCCCCTCCGCAGCCCGATGTCCCTCCTCGGTAAGAATTTCATAGGAGAACAAGAGGCTCCGACTACGACAGTCGACCAGCCGCACGGCGACCCAGGCCTTCTCCTCATACACGAGGGGACGAAGATACCGACAAGTTGTTCTCAGGACAGGTAGGAACACACCGGCTTCTTCCAGGTCGGAATAGGAAAAACCGAGTACGCGACAAAAAGCACCACGGGCCGCCTCGAACCACACGAAATAGGCGGCGTAGTAAGCCCTCCCCATTTGATCCGTGTCGGCGTAACGAACCCGAAAGCCCATCTCCACGACCAACCCGGATCCCTTGCCGGAACTTGTCATGCGGATGGATGGTAGCCTATCACCCCGCCGCTTGCCAAAGACCCGCCCTCGACCGGCGCCTTCACATCTCAGTGTTGCACCGGCAAGGGCCGAGAGACGGCGGACTCGTCACGTCCGTGGATTCCTTTGCGGCCGGAACTTCCCGGAAGATCTCCCGGCCGGTTGAGCTCAGAACGAGTCACCCAGGTTCCATCCGTCGTCGTCTTTGGGTGACGGCAGAACCAGCGACTTCCCATTGGTCTTTCCTTTGACGCCCGCGCCGGTCACAGCAGCGGGTTCCATGCTTCCCCCCCCGGCTCGTACTCCCGGTGCTCTTCCCGGAGAAGCGGCGGGACGTCGTCCTCCGTCCCCTCCCGGTCGACCCGCCACGGCAACATCGGCCTGTGCTCGCGATCCAAGCGAGGCACGGCTTCGCGCAACGGCGGCCCTTTGCACCTTGAAGCGCTGGACCAGAGCCCGCAGCTGCTGGGCCTGGGTCGTAAGCTGGCTCGCCGCGCCGGCGGATTCCTGCGAAGTGGCCGCGGCCTGCTGAACCACCCGGTTGATTTGCTCCACGGCCGAGTTCAGCTGGTTGATGCCGTCATTCTGTTGTTCGGAGGCGGCGGCAATCTCGATAACGCCCTCCCTGACCCGCTCCACCTGTCGATTGATTTCCTCCAGGTTTTCGTAAACCTCCTGGTTGATTTCGACGCCTTCTTCGGTATTCTGCAACGACTCCTCGATGAGGTTGGACGTATTCTTAGCCGCTTCGGCGCTTCGCATGGCCAGGTTGCGAACCTCCTCGGCGACTACGGCGAATCCCTTGCCGGCCTCTCCGGCCCGTGCAGCTTCCACGGCTGCGTTGAGTGCCAGCAAGTTCGTCTGAAAGGCGATTTCGTCGATGGTCTTGACGATCTTGGCCGTCTCGTCTGATGACTGCTTGATTCTGCCGATGGCGTCCGACAGCCGTTTCATCGACACCATGCCTTGACGGGCGACGTGCTCCGCCGAATCAGCCAGACCTTGCGCCTCGCGCGCATTGGCCACATTCTGCGCAGCCATCGCAGCCACCTCATGCAGGTTCGCCGCAATCTCCTCCAGGCCGGCGGCTTGCTCGGAAGACCCCTTCGCCAAAGCCTCGCTGCCCGCGCTGATCTGGGAGGCGGCGGAAGCCACCTGCTCGGCACTGAAGGACACCTCTTGCAAGCTCTTTTCCAACGTCTCCACCGCCTGGTTCACCGCTTCACGGATTCTGCGGAAATCTCCTTCGTAGTCTCCCTCCATCCTTGCGGTGAGGTCGTTGGCGGCAACTCTCTCCAGCACCTGGACCGCTTCTTGGGTAGGTGCTTTCACCGCGTCCAACATCCGATTGAGCGTCTCGAACAAAGGCCTGTACTTTCCGTGAATCTGACTCGGATCCAACCGTTGCTCCAAATTCCCTCGACTCGCCTGCTCGGCAACCTGTTCCAACTGACTGAGGATTCGCTGCTGTGAACTCTGGTCGACCAATAGTTCCATGCCTCCGACGACTGTCCCGTGATCGTCGAGCAAGGGACTACACTTCAGGTCCACCAGCAGCTTGCGCCCGTCTTTGACATGGATCTCCGTGTGTGCCTCGACTCGCCGGCCCTGTTCCAGACTCTGACGCAGCGGGCATGAATCCGTCCCGCAAACGCCGGATTGCACCACTTCGCCACAACTTCTCCCCGCCAACTCCTGGCGTCTCCAACCGGTCAGTTGAAGAAAGGGTTCACTGGCGTAATGAATCTTTAAGTCCCGGTCCATAACGATCACGGGATCGGGAATAGCCTTCACCAAGGATTCAGCC
>JAPXNP010000272.1:0-3684 GCA_033811955.1 Acidobacteriota bacterium | reverse complement strand
GCCAAGGCCAACATCTCATCGGTCATGTCGACGCCGTAGACCCTGCCGTCGGGCCCCACCCTGCGGGCGGACAACAGCACGTCGACGCCTCCTCCGGAACCGAGATCGAGCACGATCTCCCCAGGTTTCAGATCGGCCAAGGAGGAGGGGTTCCCGCAACCCAAGGAAGCGAGGATAGCTTCCTGGGGAAGCTTCGCAACCTCCGTTCCCGAGTAGAGGTTACCTGTGATCGGGTTCTTTCCCGCCTCAACCTGGGCGGAGTCGTTCCCACAGCACGAGCTCGGCCCGCAACAAGAAGCTGTCTTCAGATCCCGCGCCTGCCTTGCCGCCTTACCGTAACGGTCCTTGATGATCGTTTGTAGGCCCTTTGCGTCCATATATAGTCCGACTCCTAGTTCTACTCGCGGCGCCGGCTTCCAGCGCCCGCGCTTCAGTGCAGGAGTTCCGGATAGACGACGCGGGCGCACGCCTCTACCACCGGGACGGCTTCACTGGCGTCTTTGCCGTAGCCGTCGGCGCCGATCCGTTTGGCAAATGCGGCGGTGACGGGCGCCCCACCCACAACGACTTGAACGTCGTTCCGGCTGGCGAAATGCTCTACCGCTTGGCCCATGAACGGCATAGTGGTCGTCAAGAGGGCACTCAAGCATACGATTCGGAAGCCGTCCTCCACCGCCCTGTCGAATTTCTCAAGGCTGCAGTTGACGCCCAGATCCAGAACTTCAAAACCGGCTCCACGGAGCATCATGGCCACCAGGTTCTTGCCGATGTCATGAAGGTCGCCCTGTACCGTTCCGATGACCACCTTACCCCGGCTCCTTCTCTGGCCTTCGGTCATCACGGGCTCTAGCAGACTTAGGCCGGCCTGCATGGCCCGCGCGGCGACCAACATATCCGGTACGTAGAGTTCACCCCGGGAAAAGCGCTCACCGGTCTCCCGCATGGCCGGAATCATGGTTTCATCCAGGAGCGCACCCAAGTCCTCACCGCGCTCGATAGCCGACTGCACGATCTCGATGACCTCTCTCCGGCGGCCCTGGGTGATGGCGTCGAATAGAGCTTGATTGCGAGCCACAACTACCTCCTTTCCTATTTGAGGGTATTGCGAACGCCACAGAGAAGCTAGACCGAGAGGTTGAATTCTTGCCAAAGCAAGGCCGGGTTTCCGGCGCGAGGGCCCGATCGAACCGGGAGAGACCAGCCGCTTCGGTTCAGCTCCGGAACAGCCAAACCGCGGAGCCTCCAAGGAGTGCCCGTCTCCATGCTCTACCGCTGCCCCGCCGTCCGAACTCAGGTCGCCTGCACTACGGCGGCGGGTTCTGTCCTTCTGCGATTTCGCCGGGTATGCTCTCACCAGGGCGAGAGGGCCCCGAGGAGGTGGAGTATGGGCAGTTTGGCTTTCGCTTCTGCACGGAGCCTCTGCTGGGTGGGCGTTGCCGGCGTCTTGCTGGAAACCGCGGCGTGGGGGCAACTGACGGCCCCGCGGTACGACCAAACCAGGGAAGGTTTCCTCGTGTTTCACCCCATTCGCACGGACGCGGAGGGCAAGATCATTTCGTGGGCCGATCCCGAACCAGGGCGTGCTTTCGATATCGTCATCGGCAAGGTTTGGGACTTCTGGATCCACATGCGTAGAGATCCCAACGGACTTCCTTACTACATGAACCATCAGGTTTGGAGGCCGCTTGCGGACGATCCCCGCGGACTCGGGGGTGGACAGTTTGCCATGGCCTTGTCCTCCTGGCGGCTGCTCTACCAGTACACCGGTAGCGAAGAGGTGATGGAGAATATGAAGTTCATCGCCGATTACTACATCACTCATGGTTTCTCTCCGCCCGACGCCGCCTGGCCGAATCTGCCTTTCCCTTACAACTGCTTGGTGTACTCCGGTCGTTACGACGGAGACATGATTCTAGGACCGGGCTATCTTCAACCCGATAAAGCCGGCGAAATCGGCAGTGAACTGGTCTATCTCTACAAGATGACCGGCAACCGAGTCTATCTTGACACCGCCGTGAAGATTGCCGACACGCTGGCCGGGCACACCCGCTCCGGGGACGGCGATCGTTCGCCTCTTCCCTTCAAAGTCCATGCTTTCACCAGCGAAGCGGGCGCCTTGATGGACAATCGTGACCCTTCCAAGGCGGTGGCCCGTAGCGAGTACACCAGTAACTGGAGCGGCTCCTTGGAACTCTTCGAGCAGTTGATCGACTTGAACGAAGGAGAGACCGCCGCCTACCGAGCGGCTTTCGACCTGATCCTGCAATGGATGAAGGACCATCCTCTGAAGACACAGAAATGGGGTCCCTTCTTTGAGGACATTCCGGGCTGGTCGGATACGCAAATCAACGCGGTGACCTTCGCCCGTTTCATCCTTCTGCACCGAGAGTTGTTTCCTGCTTGGCGGGAAGACGTCCGTCGAATCTTTGACTGGGTGTATGAGCGCCTGGGCGACGATGCCTGGAGCAAGTACGGGGTTCGGGTTGTGCGTGAGCAAACGGCTTACGAAACCCCAGGGAACAGTCACACGTCGCGGCAAGCTGCGGCCGAGTTGCTTTACGCCGCCCTGACGGGGGAGGAAGACCGGATCGAAAATGCGCTTCGACAGCTGTTGTGGGCCACTTATACTGTGGCGGAGGACGGCAGGAACTGTTATCCCCGAGACGAGGTGTGGTTGACCGACGGGTACGGAGACTATGTTCGACACTTCTTACGGGCCATGGCCGCAAGGCCCGAGCTGGCTCCAAGCGGGCAGGATCACCTGGTGCATACGACCTCGGTGATCTCGCGGATAGGGTACGCCCCCGATTTGAATAAGTCGTTGGTGCCGGATGTTCCGCCGGCGGAAGCGGCGGAGACTTTGATCTTTTATCGCACGTTTGAAGCCGACGGGATGGAAATTCTGCGCCTGCGACGGAAGCCCTCCGCAGTGAGACTCGAGGGCAGGGAACTCAACGAAAGTGAAAGCCTAGACGCCGGCGAAGGTTGGAATTGGCGCCCTTTGTCCTCGGGGGGTGTACTTTGTATCCGTCGGGAGAACGGCAAACGGGTGAAGATACTGAGAGACCCCCTGGTTGAGTAGAGTGGAGGATGTATTCACAGACATACGAGGATTGAACGGATCGGCGGATGCTGCGACATCAGGGAAGAGGCCGGACAGCGGGAGAACCTCGGACGCGCCTCGGTGTCCGGCGGAGAGAAAGGAAGGGAGTAGCACGATGGAACATGCGAAAGATACTTGCCCGGCCGTAGTTCGGGCGTCGAAGGAGTTGCCCTTTCAGGCGGTTGCCGGCGGAAAAAGAGCCATGATGCAAGTGCTGATCGGTCCCCGGGACGGAGCTCCCAACTTCGCCCTGCGTCGGTTTCGGATGGAGGCGGGAGGCGGGATGCCGCTGCATACCAACAGTGTCGAGCATGAGCAATACGTTTTGACCGGTCGAGGCCGGGTAAGCCTCGGAGATCAAGTCCATGAAGTGCAAGCCGGAGACGTCCTTTTCATTCCTGCCGGAGTTCCCCATTCTTACGAAGTCCTGAAAGGCCCTTTCGAGTTCCTTTGCATTGTACCGAACCGAGCGGATGAAGTCCGGATCGTCAATGAACCTCACTGAATTCCCGTTGCAACCCTCTTGCCGCCGACTTGACGAGGTGCAACCGACGAGATGTGTCATATCTGTACGGCGGAGG
>JAPXNP010000271.1:0-3692 GCA_033811955.1 Acidobacteriota bacterium | reverse complement strand
TACGTATCGTACCCACCGGGAAGTTTGGGCTCATCTTTGCCCGTGTTCAACCTCTTGGATGATTCCGCGGATCCATGGGGTCATCAGTGCAACGGCGATTCCCGCGAGCAATGCCGATGCCAAGTTGATTCCGAAGATGCCCGTCAACGGTATCTGCTCCCAGAAGCCGGCGAGAACGCCGGCCAGCTTGTTTCCGATAGCCGTGGCCAAGAACCAGCCGCCCATCATTAGAGCCGCCACCCGGGCCGGCGCCAGCTTGGACACCAAAGCCAAACCCATCGGGCTCAAGCAGAGTTCTCCGAGAGTGATGACACCGTACGTTGCCACCAGCCACCAGGGTGACACCTTGTATTGACCTCCCTGTGAAACCCACACGGCACCCAGCATAAAAAGCGTAGACAAGGCGGTGATGAACATGCCCAAGGAAATCTTCGCCGGTGTCGACGGCTCTCTACCCACGGCTCGAAGGCGGGCGAAAACGCCGACCACGACCGGGGTGAGAAGAATAATGAACCCGGGATTGATCGACTGGAACAGTTCCGTAGAGATGAGAATCACCTTCTCGCCCGGCGCCGGTCGCTCCTCGGGGGGCACGTTGCGCCAGTACGATCCCGGGGCGTCCGGATCGGGGATAGCCGAACCGATTGTAGCATCCTGCTCCAGGTACAGCGCTTCCAGGACCGGGGTCAGAACGCCCGCTTCGCGTCGCGTATTCTCCTCAGCCCAGTAGGTCAGGGTGGAACCGTTCTGATGGAAGATCATCCAAAACACGATCACCACACTGAAAATGGCCAGCAAGGCTCCGATGGGGGCCCGCTCATGGTGGGGAGAACGCAGCCAAACCGACAGGTAGAAGGCGACCACGGGGACACATGCCGCAGCAAAAGCGGCGGTGGACGGTCCGCCAAGGTAGGGCCCGAGAAAGAAATATCCGAAAAGGCCGGCAAGAACGGCCGGCCCGAAAACGTTTGTACAGAGCTTTCGCAGCATTCCCGGCTGAACTGACGAACCGTCCCCCCGATCGGGGATGTCTTTGAGTCGCCGTCCGGCGAGGAGAAAGGTGATCATTCCAATGAGCATGCCCACGCCCGCCGCGAAGAAGGCCCATCCCCATCCGAAGCGGTGGCGCAGGAGGGCCGCCACGAAGTTGCAGGCAAAGGCTCCGACGTTGATCCCGAGGTAGAAAATGTTGTAGCCGGTGTCTTTAAGAGGGCTGCCCGGGGGGTATAGTCGACCTACCAAGGTCGAAATGTTCGGCTTGAAGAACCCGTTGCCCAAGATCACCAGGCCCAGACCGGTGAAGAAGGCCGGAACTCCCGGTAGGGCTATTACCATATAGCCGGAGGCCATGAGAATGCTTCCGATAATGATCGAATTCCGATAACCCAAGAACCTGTCGGCCAAGATGCCTCCCAGGAAGGGAGTGAGGTAGACCAAAGCGATGAACGTTCCGTAGACATCCGCGGCCCGCTCCCGACTGAAGCCCAACCCGCCGTGTAATGTGTCCAGCATGTAGAGGGAGAGAATGCCGATCATCAGGTAGTAACCGAACCTCTCCCACATTTCGGTGAGGAACAGAACCTTCAGTTCGCGAGGATGTCCTCGAAACATTGTGACATCTCCTTATGGTGCCTTCTAGCTCAAGTGGTTGCCGCTCAATCCTTTGCTGTAGTGTGGCGAGAGATCCCGCGCAAACGTATGCCCGGGGTCGTTCGATGTCCGGTAGCGTGCCTCGGCCCCTCTCGAGCTTTCTGAGCGTGAACTCGCTCGGGAAAAAGCGCGGCGGCCTTCCATCGTGTCCGGGCACTGCAGGAAATGCAATCGTCCCGCCCGGGTATCCGTCGCCGCCAGGTGAAGTTCCAGTTACCGGACGTTCTCGCGTGTCTCTCGGCGTTCATAAATTACAAAGCTCATAGGGTAGGGATTCTCGGTGTCCGCCGGACGCTCGACACGACTGATCTCGACCCAGTCGGCCTCGGGGAAGGGCGGGAAAAACGTATCTCCCTGGAAGTCGCAGTGGATCCAGGTGATGTAGAGTCGATCCGCCACCGAAAGACCTTCTCGAAAAACTTTCTCGCCCCCCAACAGGAAGACTCTCTCGGCTCCCTCCAGCAGCTTTAGGGCTTCGGTAAGGGAGCCGGCCACTTCGACCCCCGCAGGGCGAAACGTGGGATCCCTCGTCAGGACGACGGTTCTGCGCCCAGGCAACGGCATTCCGACACTCTCATAAGTGCGACGTCCCATGATGACGGGGCACCCCTGTGTAGTGGTCTTGAAGTATTTCAAATCGGCGGGAAGATGCCAGGGCAGGCCACCGCCTCGGCCGATGACTCGGTTCCGACTGACGGCTGCAATCATGTGGATTCGCATAATCGGGAATTTACACGGCAATCGGAGCAGGAATGGACGGATGGGGATCGTACCCTTCCAGGGTAAAGTCAGCATATTCAAAGTCGAAAATAGAACGAACGTTCGGGTTCAGCTTCATCCGGGGAAGGGGACGGGGCTCGCGGGTCAGCTGTAGCCGGGCCTGTTCGACGTGGTTCAGGTAGAGATGCACGTCGCCGAAGGTGTGGACGAATTCAGCAGGTTCCAGATCGCACACCTGGGCGGTCATCATAGTCAGCAAGGAGTATGAGGCGATATTGAAGGGGACCCCGAGAAATACGTCGGCGCTTCTCTGGTAGAGCTGGCACGAAAGGCGGCCCTCCGCCACGTAGAACTGGAACAGAAGGTGACAGGGTGGGAGAGCCATCCGGTCGAGTTCTCCAACGTTCCAGGCACTGACGATGAGGCGACGGGAATTCGGGTTATGCCGAATCTCTTCCACTACCCGGGAAATCTGGTCATGCACTCTCCCGTCGGATCCTCGCCAGGCCCTCCACTGGGCGCCGTAGATGGGGCCGAGGTCGCCGTTCTCGTCGGCCCACTCATCCCATATGGTGACCCCATGATCGTGAAGATAACCGATGTTCGTGTCGCCGCGAAGAAACCACAGGAGCTCGTAAAGGATGGACTTCAGATGCAGCTTCTTCGTGGTGAGCAGGGGGAAACCTTGGTTCAAGTCGAAACGCATCTGGTAGCCGAACAGGCTGAGGGTCCCAGTTCCGGTACGGTCTTCCTTGCGCACCCCGTCATCCAAGATCCGCTGCAGCAAGTCCAGGTAGGCTCTCATGGCGAGGTGCCATTAGACCACACGTCCGTGACAAGGGTAAACGGGTCGCCGAGTTGCGGAGTTTTCCCAGCTTTGAGCGCAGCAAGGAAGCTTTAGAGCAGCGAGGAAATAGTGGCGCGGAGTTTCGCCCCGTTCCTGAAACTCCAAGGAACGCAGGGGGGTTGAGGTCCGAGGGGTGTGAAGACGGACGAAGCCCCGAAGCGTACTGCGTACCGCGTGCGGGGTACGGCGTACAACGTTGCGCCCACATGCGGGCGACCGCAGGCGTCCGCCTGCGACCAGGGGTCGGCGGTTTCCCCACGAGTCCCTTGACGGCCGGAACGGGTGTCCGGTGGGCCCAACACCAGGCCGGCGGCGAAGTCCCCGGACCGGACTCGTTCACCGAAGACGACCTGTACCGTACCTTGGACGAATGGGCCGCCCGCCAAGAACGGATCGAGAAGCATTTGTACCGCCGGTACGTCAGCCGCCGGGGTGGTCAGCCTCCCCTGCTCGTGCTGTACGACATCACCAGCAC
>JAPXNP010000270.1:0-3722 GCA_033811955.1 Acidobacteriota bacterium | reverse complement strand
GCCGGCGCCAAGAAGCTGGCCAAGGAGCGGCAGCGTAAGGCCAACCTTCACAACCGGAAACTGCGGGACAGCAAAATTCACTTCACCGACCAAGGACATGCACGGGCGGAGGAGACACAGATCTTCATCACCGAGGGAGACAGCGCCTCGGGCAGCTTGACGAAAGCTCGGGACGTGTACACCCAGGCCGTTTTCGCTCTCAAGGGAAAGCCTCTCAACGTCTTCGGGCTCTCTAAGAAGGTGGTTTATGAAAACGAGGAGCTGAATCTGCTGCAGCATGCTCTCGGGATCGAGGAAGACCTGGACGGCCTGCGCTACAACCAGGTCATCATCGCCACCGACGCCGACGTAGACGGCATGCATATCCGAATGTTGCTGTTGACCTTTTTCCTGCAGTTCTTCCCGGAGTTGGTGCGCAGGGGACACCTCTACATCCTGCAAACGCCACTGTTCCGGGTGCGGAATAAACAGGAAACGGTCTACTGTTACAGCGAACAAGAGAAGGAAACGGCCGTCACCCGACTGGGGGGACGGCCCGAGATCACCCGATTCAAGGGATTGGGTGAGATCTCGCCCGATGAGTTCGGGCGATTCATCGGACCCGACATCCGACTCGAGCGCGTCGAGATCGCCAAGGGCATGAGAATACGCGACGTCCTCGAATACTACATGGGCAAGAACTCGCCGGAACGCCGGGACTTCATCACCGAGAATTTGATTTTGGAGCCTGTAGATCTGGTGGAGGCGTAAACCCATGGAGGAACCCCGGATTCCGTCCCAAGACACCGACGCCCAAGACCGGGAAGCGGCCGCCGCTCTCCGCTTCGGGGTCGAGGAGACGTTTCGAGACTACTTTCTGCAGTACGCGTCGTACGTCATTACCGACCGGGCCATCCCCGAGCTGGAGGACGGACTTAAGCCCGTACAGCGGCGCATCCTGTATTCGCTGTGGGAGAACGAGGACGGCCGCTACAACAAGGTGGCCAACCTGGTGGGCCACTGCATGAAATACCATCCTCACGGTGACGCTTCCATCTACGCCGCCTTGGTGGCGCTGGGGCAGAAGGGACTGCTCATCGACACCCAGGGCAACTGGGGAGATTCGGTCACCGGTGATCCGCCGGCCGCCGCGCGTTACATCGAGGCCCGTCTGACACCGTTTGCCAAAGAGGTACTCTTTGCCCCCCAACTTACCCGCTACAAGCTGTCCTACGACGGCAGGAACCGTGAGCCGGTGGCGCTGCCGGTCCGGTTTCCACTGCTTCTCGCGCTGGGGGCCGAGGGCATCGCCGTCGGCCTGACCACCCGCATTCTGCCCCACAACTTTGTGGAGCTGCTGGAAGCACAGAAAGCTCACCTGCGGGGAGAAACCTTCGAGCTCTATCCCGATTTCCCCACCGGCGGTCTCATGGACGTCCGCGATTACCAGGACGGTCGTCCCGGCTCCCGTGTCCGGGTGCGGGCGGTCATCGAGCAGGGACCGGGCAAGAGTTTGGTCATCCGCGAGATCCCGTTCGGCACCACGACGCAGTCGCTGATTGACTCGATCATCAGGGCGGGCGAACGGGGAAAGATCAAGTTGGCCAACATCCAGGACAACACCTCCGCCCATGTCGAGGTGGTGGTGAACTTTCAGCGGGGAGTGGACCTGGAGAGAGCCAAGGCGGCCCTGTATGCCTTCACCGATTGTGAAGTGAGTCTCGCCGCCAACGGTATGGTCATCCGGGACGGTCAACCCGTCAACCTGAGCGTATCGGAGATGTTGGAGGCCAATACGGAGCACATGGTGGAGCTGCTCCGGCGCGACCTGGAGATCCAGCTGAACAACCTGGAAGAGGAATGGCATCGCAAGAGCCTGGTCCAGATCTTCATCGAAAACCGCATCTACCTACGCTTGGAAGAGTGCAAGACGTGGGAGGCGGTCATAGCCGCCGTCGACGAGGGACTGCGTCCCCACGTGGGGAAGTTGCGACGTCCGGTTACTCAGGAGGATCTCGTCTATCTGACCGAAGTCAAGATGCGACGGATCAGTGCGTGGGACGCCGAGCGGGCCCGCAAGGAGCTGGCCAAAGTCGACGCTCTAATCCGGCAAGTCAAACGGGACCTGGCGGATATCGTCGGCACGACCGTCCGCTACATCGACAGCCTGATAGAACGCTACGGAGCCGGCCGGGAGCGACGCACCCGGATCGTCTCGTTCGACTCGGTGGAAGCCGCGGCCGTGGCGGAGCGTACCCGGAAGCTTTACGTCGAGCCGAAAGCCGGTTTCATCGGTACGGATCTGCGGGAAGCGCAAGAGGTGGGTCCCTGTTCCGATCTGGACGACGTCCTCGTCGTCTTCCGGGACGGGAATCTGGTGGTGGTCCGGGTGACGGACAAGAAGTACGTGGGTGAAAATATCGTCTACACGGAGGTATTGGATCCTACCGACCGGGAGGCCGTCTATAACGTCATTTACACCGACGAGGATTCGGGAAAGACCTACGCCAAGCGCTTCACCCTGGGAGGCTATACGCGGGAGCGGAATTATCCACTCGGAGCCGGTCGTCGGCGCCGGGTTCTCTTCTTCGCCCGCGGGGAGAGCGGCGTCTGCGCCCACCTGCGCCTCCGCAAGAAGCCGCGGGTGAAGCCCGATCGGTACGTACGCTTCGACGAGCTGCGAGTAAAGGGGCGCTCGGCGGCCGGCAACGTGGTGACCCGCCATGCCGTCTCAAGTGCTCGGTCCCTGACCGAAGCCACAGTCGCCCGCCGCTTGGCGGAGACTTCCTCCGAATCCGAGTCACCCGATCCGGAGCAGACTCCCTCGGGAGGATCTTCATTGCGGCAAAGCACGTTGTTCTAAGGAGGCTGACGGCAATCGGTCGTTCCGACGAGCCAATGTATTTCCCCGTCTTCGATCGGGCGGATCTTCAAGGCTTCAGAGTCTTTTGCAGCCGGAGTTTTGCGGCATGATCGCCGGAATATCCCCTCTTTCCTCGCCGTTCGAACTCCGGTACAGTAGGGGTAATCGGCTGACCTCGGGCAGCATCGTGCCGAAACCACGCAGAAAGGACTGAGGCAACATGAAACTGGGTAAGTTTGTCGAGATCTCCCTAGGCGTACCCGACTTGGCCGCATCTCTCCTGTTCTACGAACGAATCGGCTTTGACCGGCTTGACCAAGGATGGGAACCTTGGCCGTGGGCCGTACTGACCGACGGATCAATTACCTTGCAGCTCAATCAAGGTACGCCTTCTCCCCCGGTACTGGGCTACATTGCAGGGGACATGGTGGAACGAATACGAGCCCTCGAGGCCGCCGGCTTGAAAATTCAGCAGACCCGGGGGGGCCTGGGCGAACTGCGAGGCGTTTTTCGGGCTCCTTCCGGGCTGGAGGTGGCGTTGATCGAGTACCCGGCCCGCCGGATTCCCAGATTCTCCGGGACATTGTGCAAGTGCGGCCGATTCGGCGAGCTGGCGTGGCCGGTGGACGACTTGGAAGAGAGTCTCACGTTCTGGCAGAACCTGGAATTCGTCAAACAGCGCGGGAACCGCCTACCGTATCCCTGGGCGGTTTTGAGCGACGGACTGATTTCGCTTGGCTTTTACCAAACCGACGACTTACCGAAGCCGGCTTTGGTTTACTACGCCTCGAACCCGGCGGAGCGACTGGAGCTTTTGGCGGTCGAGGGATTCGAGCCGGTGGGGGAGATTCCCAGTCCCGCCTCCGGTGTGGGACGAAGC
>JAPXNP010000269.1:0-3725 GCA_033811955.1 Acidobacteriota bacterium | reverse complement strand
CAAATCCCCACAGGATCGTCCGATGTCGCCGACGGCCTTCCTCGAGCGTTTCCACCAGCGTGCGCAAGTCCCGGGCTGTGAGAATCCGCGGGAGACGTTCCAGCCAGGTCCGAAAAGAGGCTCCGGTCATCGGACGCCCCAACATCTCCACGGAGACCTTGCTGGGCCGCTCTCTGACCGGATAGCGCCGGATATTCAGTCCCTGTCCCTTCGCAACTCCCTCGTCCGATTCCGACACGGTTCCCTCTCCTCCCCGCCTGAGCGGTGCAATTTTCTCTCGGTTCCCCTGATCGCCTGATCAGCCGCCGGCCTTACCGGCCTCCCCGGCAAGCACACGGGCCAGAAAACGTCCGGTATGAGACTCTTTTACGCCGGCTACGTCGACGGGAGTCCCCTCCGCCACAATTCTGCCGCCCCTCTCGCCTCCCTCCGGCCCCAGGTCGACGACCCAGTCGGCGCATTTGATGACGTCCAGGTTGTGCTCGATCACCACTACAGTATTACCGAGATCCACAAGTTCCTGCAGGATGTCGAGAAGTCTGCGAACATCCTCGAAATGAAGGCCTGTGGTGGGCTCGTCGAGGATGTAGACGGTGCTACCGGTATTGCGGCGGCTTAATTCCCGGGCCAGCTTCACGCGCTGCGCTTCTCCTCCCGACAAGGTAGGGGAAGGCTGTCCAAGCCGAATGTAACCCAGCCCCACCCGGCGCAGCGTGCGGAGCCTTCGCTCAATGGGAGGTACGTTCTCCAGCAATTCATAAGCCCGGTCTACGGTCATTCCGAGAACGTCGGCAATACTGCAGCCCTTGTATTTGACCGCCAGCGTCTCCCGGTTGTAACGTCCTCCGCGGCAAACGTCGCAGTCGACATAGACGTCGGGCAGAAAGTTCATCTCAACGCGGCGAACCCCGTCCCCTTTACAAGCTTCACATCGCCCGCCCCTGACGTTGAAACTGAAACGGCCCGGCTGGTAACCACGGACGCGCGATTCCGGAAGCAAAGCGAACAGTTCTCGGATCGGCGTAAAGACACCACAGTAGGTGGCGGGATTCGAGCGGGGAGTCCGGCCGATCGGCGCTTGATCGATCTCAATCACCTTGTCGACGTGTTCGAGGCCCCTGACTTCACGGACGTATCCGGGCTCCAGGAGTGCCCCATGAAGACGACGGGCCAGGGTGCGATAAAGGACCTCATCCACCAGGGAACTCTTACCCGAGCCCGAAACGCCCGTTACCGCGATCAAGCACCCCAGCGGAAAACGGACTTCCAAATCCCGTAGGTTGTGGTGCCGAATACCGACCAACTCGATGTACTTCCCATTACCCGGACGCGGCTTCTCCCTGGAAGGGATCACCTCCCGACCCCCCAGGTAGGCTCCGGTCAGCGACGCTTCCGAGGCCACAATGTCCGCCAGAGAACCCTGAGCGACCAGGTGCCCGCCATGCTCTCCCGCACCCGGCCCCAAGTCCACAATGTGATCCGCGCTGCGGATGGTAGCTTCGTCATGTTCTACCACCAGCACCGTATTGCCTAAATCCCGGAGCCGGCGCAGCACGTGCAGAAGGCTGTCAGTGTCACGGGCGTGAAGTCCGATCGAGGGCTCGTCCAGCACATACAGGACCCCTCTTAGCTCGGTCCCCACCTGCGCGGCCAATCTCACCCTCTGGGCCTCCCCCGCCGACAAGGAATCGGCCCGCCGGTCGAGCGTCAGGTATTCCAAGCCCACCTGCACAAGGAAGCGAACCCGCTGCCGGATTTCATGGAGAATTCCTTCAGCGACCAATTCTTGGCGGGGCGTCAACCGAATTTCGGTCAAGGCTCGGGAGCATTGATCCAGTTCGAGCCGACAAAAATCGGCAATCGAAAGGTCGTTGATCTTGACGGCTCTGCTCTCGGGGCGCAGCCGGGATCCTTTACAGGACGGACAAGGAGCCTCCGTCAGGTAGCTCAACAGCTGTTCTTTTCGACGCGGACTGGAGACCTTCTGCAGCCGTGTGGAAAACCAATCTGTCAGGCCGCGGAAACGGGCCTGGTAAACATGCCCCCCGAAACGGTATTCCAGGGGCTTGTCCAGCCCCGTCACCAGAGCTTGCCGGACAACCTCGGGCAATTCACCAAACGGTTGCAGGGGGGGAAGATCAAACTTCCGCAGAAGCGCTCGAAGACTTTCTTGGAAGTAGTATCGGAGATCGGCGTCATCCAGGGCGGGTTCGACCTTTTCCGCCGGCTGCGAACCGTCCGGAACAAGGCGCTCGAGATCCACCTGCAAGGTGGAGCCGATGCCTTCACATACCGGACACCAACCGTAACGGCTGTTGAAAGAGAAACTGCGGGGCTCAAGGCGTGGGATATCGATCCCACATGCAACACACGCCGAGCGCTCGGAAAACAGAAATTCCTCTCCGTTCTTAACCTCCACCCGAACCAAGCCGTCCGCCATGCGCAGCGCCTGGCGCAGAGAGTCGGCCATTCGCGTGCGAAAACGCTCCTGCACCGGCAGCCGATCCACGACGATATCGATATTGTGATTCCTTCGACGATCGAGCTTCGGTGGATCTTCGAGACTGACCATCTCCCCATCGATCCGGGCCCGTAAGAAACCTTCCCGGAGGTAGCGGTCGAACAGCGCTCGGAATTCCCCTTTGCGGCCACGCACGACCGGAGCCGAAACCGTAACGACAGTATCCGGAGGCAGCTGAACCACGCGGGACAGCATTTCGTCCAACGACTGCCTTTCCACTTTACGGCCGCACTTTGGGCAGTGAGGAACTCCCACGGCGGAAAACAACAACCGAAGATAGTCGTAGATCTCCGTCATCGTTCCGACGGTAGACCGGCTTCCCCGGCCGGCCGTCTTCTGTTCGATCGACAACGAAGGGGATAGACCCTCGATGGAATCCACGTCCGGCTTCTCAAACTGCTCGAGGAACTGCCGGGCGTAAGTAGACAGAGACTCAATGTACCGACGCTGTCCCTCGGCATACAAGGTGTCGAAAGCCAAACTCGACTTGCCCGAGCCGCTCAATCCGGTGATGACGGTGATGGCCCGGTGAGGCAACGCCAGGTCGAGATTTTTGAGATTATGCTGGCGTGCGCCCCGCACGATGATCTGATCCATCAAGCATCATTCTAAGAGTTTTACGGCGGTTCCAGCATCAAGCAGCGGATCAGTCGGACGGATCCACCGCACCAAAGATCGGCGGAGACGCTCAAGCGGCGGGCACCTCCCAGCAGGGCCCTCCAGTCGGCTGCGGGAAAAGTCTACGGAAACCAGACCTCGCCCTCAATGCAAGACCACATGACGCGTCTGGACTCTTCCTTCCCGGACGAACATGATGTCCAGCTCTCCGCCCCGGACACCCTCCAGAGCATGGTGGAAATCACGAGGCGAACGGAGACGCCGGCCGTTAATCTCGACGAGAATATCACCTGCGCGGAAGCCGGAACGGTAAGCAGGACTTTCTTCCTTCACCGACTTGACCAACAGTCCGTAGCCTTGAGGCACCTTGAAAAACTCGGCCAGTTGCGGGGTCAGCGAGTCCACCATGAATCCAAGCTCCCAACCGAGCTCCATGGGAACCCGCGTCAACCGCAAAGGATCCGAATCATGACCCTCCCCGGGCGGCCGATCGGGAGGAGGCCATCGCTCCGGCAACTGCAAGGACCACATGAAATGCGGTCGCTCCATCATAGGCCACTCGCCCAGTTGCACGCTAAGGCTGAGC
>JAPXNP010000268.1:0-3728 GCA_033811955.1 Acidobacteriota bacterium | reverse complement strand
GGAACGGGGACCGGTAAGACGCTTGCGTATCTTGTTCCGAGTTTGTTGAGCAAGAAACGGGTGTTGGTGTCTACCGCGACTCTGACCTTACAGGATCAGATTGTTCGGAAGGATCTTCCCTTTCTTCAAAGACTCCTGTTTCCTCATTTGAAGGTCTGTAGTATGAAGGGCCGTCAGAACTATCTCTGTCTGCATCGTCTCGAACGGCTCCGGCAGTCCACTTTACCGGGAACCGAGGCGGCCCGCTGTTTTGATAGCTTGGCGGTGTGGGCGGTGAAATCGGACTCAGGGGATAGGGCGGAGCTGGGAGATCTGGCCGACGACGATCCCGCATGGAGCGCCGCCGACGCGCGCAGTGAGTCTTGCATCGGACAGAAGTGTCCCCACTTTAATGACTGCTTCATTACCCGCATGCGTAGACGGGCGATGGAAGCCGACGTGATCGTGGTGAACCACGCCCTGTACTTTTCGCACCTGGCTCTTGAGCGGGACGAGATCGGAGGGATCCTCCCTGAGTACGGCGTAGCCGTTCTGGACGAAGCACACGAGCTGGAGGAAACGGCGGCCGAGCATTTCGGTCAGCGAGTGAGTACCTACCAGTTGGAAGACTTGATAAGAGCGATACGCCGTAGCGTTCCTGCAGACTCTCCGATCTTGCGGTGGGTCGGGCGCCTGGAAGTCTCAGTGGAGGCTCTGGTGAGGGCTTTTCCGGCGGAGGATGGACGGTTTTCACTGAATTACTACGAGACGTCCGGGTGCGAGCGTCCGACGGACCTGCGGGATACGACTGGGGATGCCGCTTCGGAAGTTTTGCGCAACCTGGGGATGTTGTTCCAGGAGCTGGAGGGGGGAGACGCCGCGGGCGACGAAACCGAAGCGCTGCTACGGCGACTGGACCGCTACTTTGCCACCTTGGAGGCTCTGTTCCAAACGGATCGGCCGGAATGGATTTACTGGTTTGAAAGGAGTGGACGTCATCTCGTTTTACACCTTACGCCCGTGGATGTAGCCCCGATCCTCCGCGAAAAGATGTTTGTACCCGGTCGCCCGGTGATTCTGACCTCCGCTACTTTGACGGTAGGGGGTGGGTTTTCCTATATTCGCAGCCGCCTAGGGATCGACGAAGCCGATGAACTGGTGGTGCCTCCTGAGTTCGACTACAGCCGTCAGGCCGTGCTTTACGTCCCGCGCGACATGCCGGAGCCCCGGGATGCGAGTTATCGCCCTCGATTGTGGGAGGAGATCCGCCGTTTGCTAACCCTCAGCGACGGTCATGCTTTCCTTCTGTTCACCAGTCTGCAGCAAATGAAGTGGATCTTCGAGCGGCTGCGGGAGGAGGAGAGCTACCCGGTGTTCTGTCAGGGCACCGCGCCCAAACACCAGTTGCTGGCTGACTTTCGAAATACGCCGAGGGCTGTGCTGTGCGCAACGGCGAGTTTTTGGCAGGGCGTCGACGTAAAAGGAGACGCCCTGCGCGCGGTGGTGGTCGACAAGCTTCCCTTTCAGGTTCCGAGTGAACCGCTCGTCATGGCCCGAACCCAGCGGTTACGCCGGATGGGGCGGGACGCGTTCCTGGAATACACGGTACCCTCGGCGGTGATCTTGCTTCGCCAGGGATTGGGCCGCCTGATTCGATCAAAGACAGATACCGGTTTTCTAGCGGTTCTGGACGGTCGGCTGTGGAGAAGAAGTTACGGCGGACTTTTCTTGCAGAGCTTGCCAAGCTGCCCGGTGGTGGATACCATTCAGGAGTTGGAAAACCTTTATTTGGAAATCGCATCTGGACGATTAGGAGATGAGATTGCCGGGAAGGCGAAGATTCGTAATGGCCGGAAATTGCGAGGGGAGATTGACGAGTAGGAGATTCATCCGCGAGGTCGGCCCGAGGGCGGGATCGGCTTCGGGGGGGCAAACACTATTGGTCTCTTGGCGATATTAAGAGGAGCTCACGTCATGAAGTCGCGATGCTGGTTGGGTTTGTTCGTTTTGACGGCGGTGGTGCTTGCCTGGCCGGAGACTCCAGTCTTCGCCCAGCTTGGATTCGTGGTCGGCGAAGTGGTCGACGACCAGGGTAAGCCTTTGGCCGACGTAACCATCCGGATTGAAGGCATGGACAATCCGAGGAAGTACAAGCTAAAAACCGACAAGAACGGTCAATTCATTCATGCCGGTGTGTCTCTGCAGGGAAACTACCGTGTCATTGCCGAGAAAGAGGGATACAGAACGGAATATGTAGAAGGCATCCGGCCGGGGTTTAGTCGAGACGACGAGCGCGGCCACGTGACGTTTCGGTTGGTGCGCGGCCAGTCGGGACCTCTGGATTTCGAGTTGACCGAAGAGCAGAAAGCGGAGCTGCGTCGCCGGCAGGAAGAGGCGAAGAAACGGGCTGACCAGCTGGATAAAATACGAGCGTCCTTTGAGGAGGCCCGTGGATTTTACCAAGCTGAGCAGTACGAGTTGGCCGCCAAAGCCTTTGAGGATATCTTGAAGGTCGATGACACTCAGCCGGCGGTTTGGGCTAACTTGGGCGCCACCTATCATCGTATGAACCAGTTCGACAAGGCTCTGGAAGCGTACGACAAGGCGATTGCTCTTGATCCTCAAGAGGCCAGCTACCTGCAGAACAAAGGTGCCGTCTACGCTTCGATGGGTGAAAACGAAAAGGCTAGAGAGATGTTCGAGAAGGCGGCTCAACTGACTGCCGCACAAGATCCCAAGGAAGCGGCGATCAGCTACTACAACATGGGAGTGGTTTACATCAATTCGGGTCAGAGCGAGCAGGCCGCTGAAGCACTCCGAAAAGCTCTCGAATTCGATCCGAACCATGCCGAATCTCACTATCAGTTGGGTATTACGCTGATCGGCCTGGGAGAGATGGAGGAAGCGTTGGAGCATCTCAAGACCTACGTTAAGCTGTCTCCCAACACTGAAAATGCGCAGGTCGCGCAACAGTTGATCCAAGAACTGGGAGGGTGAAGAGAGAGGCGTGCCGGAGGTAATCGAGCATCTGCGGGCATAGCTCTCTTCCCAAGGAGAGCCGCGGATCAGGGTGGCTTCTGCGACGCGGCACGTGGTGTGTCGGTCTAGCCGGGGCGAACCTCTTCGCATGAAACCCGGAGCCGGACGGGCGGATTCCTTGCCAGGGGGCTTGATTCGAAAGGAACGCCGTCGGCGGACCGACGTCCACCGCAAGAAGCCCCCCAAAGACCCGGAGTGTGAGACTTCGTTTTCGGAAAACCCTTGCAAGGTCGAGATCCGGAGGTCGGGGTGTTTGTATCGGGGATAGGCAGCCTTTTCGACGCATGACCATACCGGAGCCTGGGTTTACTGAACGAGAACTTTGCATTGGACGGGTTGTAAGCCGGGAGGATCGATGCGGGTTTGAGCATACGGATAGGCCGGCCCTGGCCGGTTAGCGGCGGAGACTCGACCGAGTGTCCTTTTAGGACCAGGTCTCGATCGGCTTCGATACTGGGTGGGAGACCGCCGACCGGGCGGATGGTGATTGCAACCGGACTACGTGTAGGCCCAAATGCCTTGTCACCCGAGCCCGGATGAAACCGAGGTGAAAGCCGACGCCTTTCGGCACATCAACGGTGGCGGGACTATCGCCGCACCGGGGAGGAACCGGCTTGTGCCAGACTTTTCAAGCACTCCTCGGCGGCTCGGGATCCGATTCCGGCCAGGGATGCGAGAGCCTCATATGCAGCCGTTGCCACCTTGCCGGC